>CADATP010000005.1 GCA_902790935.1 uncultured Lachnospiraceae bacterium
GATTCTGCTTGCAGAAAATCATTTTTGATTTAGCGAAGCTAACAAACATGAGCAAAAAAGCTGTTTACGAAGTAAAAAGCGATTTGTGAATGTTTGTAGGATTGCGCAAGCTGCTATGCGGCGAAGCAATCCGTGGTATTTGATATTAATAAATAATCATATTTTCGGAGGAAAAACATAATGGATTTTACTCTTAGCAAGCAGCATGAAATGGCACAGACTCTGTTCAAAGAGTTTGCTGAGAACGAAGCAAAGCCTCTTGCAATTGAGACTGATGAAAATGAACAGTTCCCCAGAAGCACAGTAGACAAAATGGCTAAGTACGGCTTCTTAGGAATTCCCGTACCCAAGGAGTTCGGCGGACAGGGTGCAGACATCCTCACCTATGTTATGTGCGTAGAAGAGCTCTCAAAGGTTTGCGCAACTACAGGTGTTATCGTTTCTGCACACACCTCTCTTTGCATAGATCCTATTCTTACTTACGGAACTCCCGAGCAGAAGGCAAAGTATCTTCCTGACCTTGCTTCAGGAAAGAAGATCGGTGCATTCGGACTTACCGAGCCCGGCGCAGGTACTGACGCTCAGGGTCAGCAGACCAAGGCTGTTCTTGACGGAGATGAGTGGGTTCTTAACGGATCCAAGTGCTTCATCACCAACGGTAAGGAAGCTGATATTTACGTTGTTATCGCAGTAACCGGTAAGGTTGAAAAGCGCGGAAAGATGCTCAAGGAAATCTCTGCATTTATCGTAGAGAAGGGCACTCCCGGATTCACTTTCGGTACTAAGGAAAATAAGATGGGTATCCGTGGTTCATCCACATACGAGCTTATCTTCACCGATTGCCGTATCCCCAAGGCAAACCTTCTCGGACAGCAGGGCAAGGGATTCAACATCGCAATGCATACCCTTGACGGCGGACGTATCGGAATCGCTGCTCAGGCTCTCGGAATCGCTGAGGGAGCTCTTGAGAGAACAATCGCTTACACCAAGGAAAGAAAGCAGTTCGGCAAGTCAATCAGTGCTTTCCAGAACACTCAGTTCCAGCTTGCTGATATGGCTACCAAGGTAGAGGCAGCTAAGATGCTTGTTTATAAGGCAGCAATGAAGAAGGCAGAGTTCCAGACCAATCCTAAGATTTCTTACTCTGTTGAAGCAGCTCAGGCTAAGCTTTATGCAGCTGAGGTTGCTATGGAAGTTACCACCAAGGCTGTACAGCTTCACGGCGGTTACGGATATATCAGAGAGTACGAAGTAGAGCGTATGATGAGAGATGCCAAGATCACCGAGATCTACGAAGGAACCAGCGAGGTTCAGCGTATGGTCATTTCCGCGAACCTGCTCAAGTAAGCGGAACAGATTTACATTTGACTCAGCGTTATGCTTGCATATAAGCTGAGGAAAAAGTAAAGCTGTGAACGTGCAGCGCAGCTGCGCGAACGAGAAAACAGAATGTTTTCGAGTGGCGCTTACATAGAAACACATTAATTTTAATTAAGGAGTTAACGTACAATGAAGATTATCGTTTGTATTAAACAGGTTCCTGATACAAAGGGTGGCGTAAAGTTCAATCCCGATGGAACTCTTGACAGAGCAGCAATGCTCGCTATCATGAACCCTGATGACAAGGCAGGTCTTGAGGCTGCTCTTCGTCTTAAGGATCAGTATGGTGCTGAAGTTACAGTACTTACAATGGGTCTTCCCAAGGCTGCTGACGTACTTCGCGAAGCTCTTGCAATGGGTGCTGACAAGGCTGTACTTGTTACAGACAGAGTACTCGGAGGAGCTGATACATGGGCTACTTCAACAACAATCGCAGGTGCTATCAGAAAGTTGCAGCAGACTGATAAATATGATCTCATCATTACCGGACGTCAGGCTATCGACGGTGATACCGCTCAGGTTGGACCTCAGATCGCCGAGCATCTTGGATATCCCGTAATCTCTTACGCTCAGGATATCAAGGTAGAGGGTGACAAGGTTATCGTTCAGCGTCAGTATGACGACAGATACCATGTTCTTGAGGCTCAGATGCCTTGCCTTATCACTGCTCTTGCAGAGCTTAACGAGCCCCGTTACATGACTCCCGGCGGAATCTTTGATGCATGCGCAGCAGAAATTGTTACTATGGGCAGAGCAGATCTTGTAGATGTTGAGGACGGAAACCTTGGACTTAACGGTTCTCCTACAAAGATCGCAAAGGCTTCTGATAAGGTTCGTAAGGGTGCAGGAGAAAAGGTTACTCCCGATTCACCCGAAGACGCAGTTGCATACATCGTAGGAAAACTTGCTGAAAAGCACGTCATCTGATTGATATGGCTGAGAAAAATCAAAAATGATTCTGCTTGCAGAAAATCATTTTTGATTTAGCGAAGCTAACAAACATGAGCAAAAAAGCTGTTTACGAAGTAAAAAGCGATTTGCGAATGTTTGTAGGATTGTAAGAGCTGCGAAGAAGCGTAACAATCCGTATATCAGATAGTAAACAGATTAGAATGAGGTAAATAATCATGAAAATGACAGAAGAACAGATCGCTCAGTACAAGGGCGTATTCGTATTCGCACAGCAGGTTGACAATGAAGTAAGCGGAATTGCTTACGAACTGCTGGGAAAAGCAAAGGAGCTTGCACAGCCCCTTAACGCACAGGTTACCGCAGTCCTCATCGGAAGCGGAGTTGCTAATCTTGTTGACAGTCTTGCACAGTATGGTGCTGATAGAGTAATCGTTGTTGATGATCCCGAACTTAAGGATTATCGCACCGAGCCCTATGCACATGCTCTTGCATCTGTTATCAACGAGTTTAAGCCTGAGATCGTACTCGTAGGTGCTACTGCAATCGGACGTGACCTTGGTCCTACCGTTTCAGCAAGAGTAGCTACCGGACTTACCGCTGACTGTACAGTTCTTGAGATCGGAGATTTCCCTCTTGTAGCAATCCCCGGACAGACTCAGAAGCACAATCAGCTCCTTATGACCCGTCCTGCATTCGGTGGTAACACAATCGCTACCATCGCCTGCCCTGACAACCGTCCTCAGATGGCAACCGTTCGTCCAGGCGTTATGCAGAAGATCGAGCCAGTTGCCGGCGCTAAGGCAGAAGTAGTAAACTACAATCCCGGATTTACCCCTAACAACAGATATGTTACCATTAAGGAAGTTGTTAAGGCTGTAGGTGATACCGTTGATATTATGGACGCTAAGGTTCTTGTATCCGGCGGACGTGGAGTAGGAAGCGCTGAGAACTTCAAGATCCTTGAGGACCTTGCAAAGGTTCTTGGTGGTGAGGTATCCTGCTCTCGTGCAGTTGTAGATTCCGGCTGGAAGCCCAAGAATCTTCAGGTTGGACAGACCGGTAAGACCGTTCGTCCTCACCTTTACTTCGCAATCGGTATTTCCGGTGCTATTCAGCACGTTGCAGGTATGGAGGAGTCCGATATCATCATTGCTATCAACAAGGATGAGGATGCTCCTATCTTCGACGTAGCAGATTACGGTATCGTAGGAGATCTTAACAAGATCGTTCCTCAGCTTACCGAGGCATTAAAGAAGGCTATCGCTGAGAAGTAATTCTTTTATAAGTTTTAAAAGGCGGGAATTCATTTTCCCGCCTTTTTTGAAATCAGAGGTTGTAGTATGGCAATACTTAATAAAGAGATGAAACCGGGGGTTAAATGCTACGTTGAGGGTTTTGTTGAGGCGGGAGGAGACAGATTTTATATCCGCAGCAAGGGGATAGTTACAGAAACTCCGGACGTCCTTGACGAGGCAGTGGATGTGCTTGTAGAAAAAGGACATCACGGCAAACATGAGCTTGTTACGGCAAAGATTGAAAACTGCTATTGGATCAGTCAAAAAACAAGGCTCAGTGTTAAACTGCCCGGGGATATTGACAGTAAAAAAGATCAAAAAAGCACTCCAAAAAGACCATAGTGATTTTACACAAGACATGTGTGTCATAAATACGTCTTTGTGCAACTTTTTTAAAGCGAAATACTGATAAATAAAGGCTCTGAAAGCATTCGTCAAAATGCCGGGGAGCTTTTTTTATGCAAGAATTACAAAGATTTTTAATTTTGAAAAAATGTATTGACTTGTTTTTTTACCTGTAGTAAATTGGCAATCGTCTTGCGAAACAAAAGGGCAAGGCAAAAGAAAAATATATATTTGGGGGAGGAGAAAGTTGAAAGACGAAATCTTTAAGTCGTCTGAGTCTGAGACCGGGCTAAAGAAACTGGTTTCGGATTTTACGGCGCAAAAAAGAGCAAGGCTGCTGGCTCTAAGAAACGGTTCTCTATCAAGAGAAGATTTTCTGAAAGAAGTCGAAAGCTTTATAGATCAAAATATGCACATAAGCTCCGGGGAAAAGGAGAGTCTCCTTAAACGGTTTGAGGAGTATGTTTTTGGATATTCGAGGCTTTCGGTGCTGATCGACGATCCTGAGATATCCGATATCAGGGTGATAAGGCACGATTGCATCCGCGTAAAGCGAAAAGGCAAAAGACAAGATACCGATGTGGCTTTCGAGGATGAAAAAGAGTACAGGCAGTTTGTTGAATATGTGGCTATGAAGAACCAGGCCAATATATCTAATCTTAACGCAATCGCAAGGTTCACCGATGCGGATTCTCATCCGGATTTCATTTTGAGATTTACGGTTTCCATGCCGCTTGTCAATTCAATGAATTCACCATATCTTTGCATCAGAAAAGTTCCTAAAAGATTCCCGCTCATATCGGAGCTTGTAGAGGAGGGCATGCTATCGAAGGATACGGCCCAGATGCTTGTAAGTAGCTTCAGGGAAAACTCCATCCTTATCTGTGGCGGTAATTCTTCGGGAAAGACAACACTTTTGAATGCTCTTAAGGAGAGTCTTCCGGACGATGTGGCTGTACTTATTGCGCAGCAGGCGGATGAACTTACCAGCAGATTTCATCCCGATACAATGTTTATGCACTCGCTTCCGGCGGGGGGAGACAGCAAGGTTAATTACGACCTTAAGAATATCTCTATTGCGGGTCTTACAATGGATGTTGATTATTTTATAATCGGTGAGGTCAAGGGGGCGGAGGCCCTATACCTTTTAAACGCGGCCTGTACCGGACAGATCTGCGCCGCAACCATTCATTCTACAAGTGCGGACAGAGCAACGGATAAGCTGGTGGACTATGCTATGTATGAGAGCAGGTACTCGAGAAATGAGCTTATGAGGATGATGGACTGCTTTAAGCTGGTTGTCTTTATGAAGGACTTTAAGGTGGATCAGGTGTACTCCTGCCTTGGCTGGAACGAGGAGAGGAAGGAGCTGGAGTATGAGAGAGTTGTTTAAGTATTTCCTGCTCCCGTGCCTTTTGTTTATAGGTTTTTTGTTTTTACTCGTAAGGCTGAGGATCCTAAAAGCCTTAAAGCTTATGATTTTAAAGGCCAGGGTTTCAATTGAGGACAGGGACAGACAGACAAAGCTGCTTCAAAGAAAGAATCTGGGCGAGTTTGAAAAGAAAAATACTTTTTATCTTATGATCGAGAGGCAGATAGAATACAGCGGTCTAAGGCGCAGGTTTGAGGGCTTGGGTGCGGGAAAACTGGTGGTTTTTGATGTATTTGCGGCTTCGGCTTTTTATGCGGCGGGGTTATTCATATTTGGATTTAAGGCAGGCTTTTTTTCAGCACTTTTTTACGTAATCTGCAGGATAGTTCTTACGGAACATCTTAAGAGTAAAAATCTTAAAGCCACAAGCGAAGAACTTCCGAAGCTTCTTGACTTTTTGGGAAATTACAGTCTTACGGGAAGTGAACTGATATCGATCTTTTCGCAGATAAGCAGATATATGGCTGAACCGCTAAAGAGCGTAATGGAAGAATGCGAAATGGAATCGAAGATCACGGGAGACTCACATCTTGCGCTTATCTCTATGGCGGATAAGATCGAGCATCCGCAATTTAAACAGCTTGTGAGGAACATTTCCGTAACGGCAAGATACGGAGGAGATTTCAATCTCCTTGTTACGGAAAGCCGCAAGTCGCTCAGAGAGTACTTAAGCCATGCCGCCGACAGAAAAAGTCTTGTGGCGGAAGCAGCCATAAATATGATGCTGCTTCTTGCTATGTCGGTGATCGTGCTGGCAGTTGTTAATTTAATGATCGGGGGAGGAATAATGCAGGTTCTTTTTGGGACCTTGGTCGGACACCTGGCAATCGCGGGTATGATCGTAATCTTTATTCTTTTTATCTATCAGATTTTTTCACTCTACAAATAATGGGGGATCTATATGAGGGGAATGATAATAAAATATCTGCCACTTGTGGCGGCTATGCTTTTTGGATGGTTTATCCTGTCTGTTTTCGGGAGGCATCCTCCAAAGAAGGTTTACGGTAAAGTAAGGGATTTTACCGGGCTTTTAAGGACGAAGATCTCAAAAAGATCTTTTTCCGAAAGAATGCAAAGCTTTTTGGAGAAAAACGGAGCAGCTTATCATTACGGCAAAAAAGTAACGGCGGCTAAGCTGTTTACGGTAAGTGTGCTTTTATTCGGCATTTCTTTCTTTGCATTTTTAAGGCTGAGCCTGTTCATAGCGCCGATCGCGGGAGTAATTGTGGGAGCACTTCCCTGGATACTTCTTCCTGTTCTCAATAAGCAGGATAATGACAGGATGCTGCCGGAGCTCCAGGCGGTGCATCACAGTCTTTCGCTTCAGTTAAAAGCGGGAGTTCATTTATCGGAGGCTCTTTCGGAGATGTACACAAACGTAAATCTAAAGAGACTCAGGGATGCATTTTGCAGCCTCGGAAGCGATATCATTATGAATTCGGATGTCTTTGCGGCCCTGGAGGATTTCCAGAAAAAGTTTAACAACAGATATATCGATTCGTTTTGTATCACGGTGCTTCAGCTGTCGGAATCCGGGAAGGCTTCGGATCTTTTGACGGATATATCGGATCAGATGAAGGATATGGAAAAAATAGTCCTTGAAAAAAAGAAGGGAAAACTTGACAGAAAAATAACGTTTTACCAGCTGGGAATGCTGGTGTGCGTTTTGGCAGTAGCGATGTACGCCTGCCTTTCATATATGCTGAAATCGGCAATAAATATAGGTTAAACGGAGGTTTATTAAAATGATTATTTCAAAGATTAAAAGAGCTTTAACAAACAAGGAGGAGGGAATCGATGGAATTCTTGTAACCATCGGTTTGTGCATCATAGCGCTGGTTTTGTGCGTTGTTATGAAGGATGCTCTGGCTGAACTTATTAAAAATATCACGGGTGCGATGAGCGTCAAAGCTCAGCAGATCCTTACCGGCGCCTATTTGGTGAGATTATGATGAAGGAAAGAATCCTTTTAAAAAGCAGAGGAAGTGTTACAAATATAGTTACTCTGTTTATCTTTATAGTCGGTATGACTGTTGTCCTTCTTGCTTTTTATGATTGCATAGGACTGATGAAAACAAGGGAAGATATAAGCCAAATCGTAAGAAGGTATACTCTTGTTGCCGAGACTGAAGGATATCTTTCGGAGGAAGAGAGAATGAAGATGACGGAGGAACTAAGGCTTTCGGGGCTTTTAGAAGCGGACCTTACGGGGACAACCTTCACGAGGGCAGGCTACGGAAACCTTGTAACAGTAAAGGTTTCGGGAAAGGTGGAATCTAAGATAGGGGGTCCTTTTGAGGTTAAAGAAGAGAGGGCTTCAACTGCCAAGTACTGATCCCGGAATGGGGGAGATATGAATATAAGCTGTTTTAGAAAAAGGTTTTTTAAGAAAAGCTGCCCTGAAAAAGGCTTTTATAAGAATGAAAACCTGAAGAAGGGCTGCTTTAACCTAAGCATCCTTAAGAGATCGGAAGGCTTTGCGGATTCGGTATACGGGATATTTTTAATGGCTTTCTTTTTGATAATGCCTGTGCTGGTAATAAGGATAGGGGCTTACAAGTCCCTGTCCGACAGACTTGAAGACGCCTTGGCAGCCAGCTCGCTGGCGGCTTCTGTGATAGATCTTGAAAGATACGGGACAGACCACACCATCGTAATAAGCGATCATGCCGGAAGCTATGAAAAGTACAAAGAGACCCTTAAGGTAAATCTCAGATTGGAGGATGGATATTCCGATCTGTCTTTCATAGACGGAGAGGTCATACTCACCGACTTTAGGATTTACAACAAAGAGGGGGATAAGATCACGGAAATAACCGTTGGAGAAGCCGGAGGAAGGGTTTCCGGGGAAGGTAAGGTCGGAGAGGTGAAAGATCCCGCGGGAAGGATCGTTAAGGATACCGGAATCTACAGCGAGATATCCTTCCCCATAAAAAAGAGCCTTATAAGACTCGGAAACTATGCGTCCGATGAAGAATGGGACGGACTTGCAAAAAAGAATAAGCTTACGCTCGTTAGAGGCAGATAAGGAGGGGAAATGAAAGGTAAAGAAAACAAAGTTAAAAGAAAAGCCCGCGCCGTAGCGCCGGGAGTGGTAATAGCTGCATTTGCGGCAGCTGCCGTGGTATACGGTGTACTTATATATACAGAGAAAAAGCTCACGGAAAAAGAGCCGGAGCGCATTGTGGCCGTTGCTACGGAAAAGATTAATAAAGGCTCGGATATTTATCTTGAAGGACCGGGGAAAAACGTTGAGTTTAAGTCTGTTCCGGAAAGCCTGATACCGGAGGGAGCGTCAGATATCACAGATCCGGGGGAGTTTTACGCTGTCTGCGAGATCAGCAAGGGAAGCATTTTGACAGAGAGCATGCTTTCAGACAAAAGCAGCACTAAGAGGCGGATGACAAGTCCTGTTCTTATCGGATTTAAGGCGGAGGATTACTATCAGACCGCTGGCGGAAAAATAGGAAAAGGTGACAAGATCCATATATATGTTGAGGATGAAGAGGGAGAAGTAACCCTCAGATGGAGCGATGTGTATGTGGCGGATGCCTTTGATGCTTCCGGAGAAGAGATAGATCCGAAAGAAGGCGGGAAGTCTGTAAGATACAATATCTATTTAGAAAAGAAAGACGTGGAGGAGTTTTATGAAAAGATGGAGTCTAAATCCATTAGAGTTGCTCTTGCATGTAATTAAGGTATTCGGAGCCTGGATCGGACTGCTTGTCGGGATACTTATTTTCGTCTTTGGCATTACCGGTTTAAAGAGCTTTGCATCGGATGAGAGCATCTTTTTTTCCAATCCACATCTTAGTATATCCCCGGATGGAACAGGATTTACTTTTTCAAAAGGAGTGGGGGGATTTGAAAAACATGATTACGCATATATGGGCTACAAGCGCTATATTAAAGGCGTGACAGGTCCGCGGGCGTTAAACGAGGGAGAACATTATTACTATGGCCTCATAAAAGGGATGATACCCATCGGTTATTGGGAACTGCGGCACCCTATGGCGGAGTGTATTCATGGAGCGTATATAACGGACATTTCGGTATACGGTCTTGACAAGTGGGGAGTAACAAGAAATATCTGCCACGGATATTACAATCCGGGATGGATAGCCCACTGCGCCGTCTGCGGTGAAGGGATCCCTCTTCTTATGTATTTAAGCGAGAGTGTTGCTTCTACCATCAGCTTTCTTCCTTCCGCTACGACATGTTCGAATTATTTTTATCTTTGTCCTTACAGCAACTGCATCGAGCAGGGAGCCCCCGTTATGCACAGCTGCACCGGAGTAAGCGCAAACAGATATCTGGTAAATTACGATCCAAACGGAGCCACCGGAGGATCGATGCCCGGAGAGTATTTCTATGCAGGAGGGGCGAGCAAGTATGAGGGGGATGAAGTCATTTCTCCTTCCAAGCTAAGGAATATCGGATATACAAGGGAGGGATATATCTTTAAAGGCTGGGGAACAACGCCGGGAGGAGACCCGGTATTTGCTGACGGAGAGTCGTGGGCAAAGGTTTCTTCTGCTTTGGGAACCGGAAAGATGGCAAACGGAAGCGTAATAAATCTTTATGCGATCTGGGAAGTCGCTTTTGATATGACGGCCGAGGTAGAGCGAAATCTTAAGGCTGTAGACGGAAAGGATATATTTGCAAGAGGCGAGAGCGGCTATGTAAGTATAGTAACCAAAGGATATGCGGAGAAGATAGAAGTGATCTTTCCGGAGCAGCTATCAGAGTATAACCTGACTGTCAATTGCCTCGATAACCCGCAAAAAGTCCGGACTGATAAAGCACCCTTTGTGATCCCTATATACGGATTGCCTGATGGGGAGTGGCGCTTTGGTATAACCGTAAAAGCTTATAAACAGGATAAATGTATAGAAAGGCTTCTTACCGTAACAGTATCGGGAGATGAATTTGGAATACTTAATGAGATACATACGGGACTAAGATAATGACGGATATGGTGGCAAGCACGCTTGTGGCGTCCCGGGCAGATGTTGCGGTTATGACAGTTTTTATGGCTATCCTTTTTGCGGGGGCTTTAATGGATCTATTCTGGCGGCAGGTATATGACATGCTCTGGGTTATCGCAATAATCTTTTTGAGTATTTTTATCTTTATAAAGGGAGAAATGTCAGGAGACTTGCTTGCCGGCCTTACAGTCTATTTTACGGCACAGGAAGTCTTTATGAAAAAGGCATACGGCAAGGCGGATTGTCACGCGCTTTGCTGCTGTGCCTTGTTTTTGGCGTATTTTGAGTGCGGGCTTTTAGTATACGCGTTGCACCTTGGTATAGTCCTTTTTTTGCTTATTGTTAAAAACCTTTTTAGCGGGAATGTTTCCCGGAATATGACATTAAAAAAGCCTGTGCCCATGATACCCTATATTTTTGCAGGGTTATGCGCTGTTTCAAGTATATATGTTCCTTGATAATTGAATAGTATTTTGGTAAAATGAAACGGATTGTGGGGTAGTCTGCTTAAAAGAGGATTTTGGTATGACGATTTCGGTTTGTATGATAGTCAAAAATGAGGAAAAAGTACTCGCGAGATGCTTAGACAGTCTTGAGGGACTTTACGATGAGCTTATCATCGTAGATACGGGCTCGTCGGACGGTACGAAGAGTATCGCTGCCGGGTATACCGACAAGATCTACGATTTTGAATGGATAAACGACTTTTCAGCTGCGAGAAATTTTGCTTTTTCCAAAGCCTCTATGGAATATATCTATTCCGCTGATGCCGATGAGGTCCTGGATGAAGAGAACAGACTGCGCTTTAAGATACTTAAAGAGAACCTTCTTCCGGAGATCGAGATCGTTCAGATGAAGTACGGAAACCAGCTTGAAAACGGTACCGTATACAATTTTGATGAAGAGTACAGACCGAAGCTTTTTAAGAGAGTCCGCACATTTACCTGGATAGAGCCGGTGCATGAGACTGTGCGCCTTGATCCGGTTGTCTTTGACAGCGAGATCGTAATTACACATAAGCCGCTTTCAAACCATGCCTCAAGAGATATTGATATCTTTACCGGGCGCCTTAAAAAGGGAGAAATGCTATCGCCCCGCCTTTGGGAGATGTTTGCAAAGGAGCTTTTCATCTCCGGTACGGACGAAGATTTCGAAAGAATATATGATTGTTTTATCGCTTTTGAAGAACAGCCCATGGACAGAGATCTCCATAAAACTATCTGCTGCGTTATCGTAAGGGCCGCAAGACTTAAGAAGGATACGGAAAGCTTCTTTAAGTATGCCGTAAAGCTTCTTGCCGCAGGTGACGGATGCTCGGAAAGCTGCCTTGAGATGGGGCTTTGGTATGAAGAAAAAGGCGATTATAATGAAGCACTTATCTGGTTTTACAATGCGATCCACGAGACGGAGCCGATTATTAAGCTTTCTGCCTCGAATATAGAGCCTCTTACACATATGGCAGATATTTACGACAGGACAGGTGAGAAAGAGCAGGCGGCAGGCTGCAGGAGGATGATAGATGAACTGGGAAAATAACGTCAGAAAAGTTGTTCCTTATGTTGCGGGAGAACAGCCAAAGCAAAAGGATGTGATAAAGCTTAATACAAACGAATGTCCTTATCCGCCGGCGCCGGCTGTGGAAAAGGCCCTTAAGGAGATGGATTATGATTCCTTCAGGCTTTACCCGGATCCGGATACATCATCTATTACAGACGCTCTTGCCGGCTACTACAGCGTATCGCCTAAAAATGTTTTTGTCGGAGTGGGCTCCGATGATGTACTCAGTATGGCTTTCCTTACTTTTTTCAATTCGGATAAGCCTATACTTTTTCCGGATGTAACGTATTCGTTTTATGATGTCTGGGCAGATCTTTACCGGATACCGTATAAGACCGTTCCCTTAAGGGACGACTGGTCTATTGATAAAGAGGGATTTAAGCAGGAAAACGGCGGAGTTATCTTCCCTAATCCCAACGCACCCACAGGTCTTTTGGAGGATGTATCTACCATCGAGGAGATTGTAAAGGCCAACAAGGATGTGGTTGTGATAGTTGACGAGGCCTATATTGATTTTGGCGGAGAAAGCGTTATCTCCCTTACATCGAAATATGAAAATCTTCTCGTTGTCCAGACCTTTTCCAAGTCCAGGGCAATGGCAGGTATGCGAATCGGATTCTGCATCGGAAGCGAAAAACTTATCGGATATTTAAATGATGCGAAGTTTTCCTTCAACTCATACACGATGAACCGCCCGGCACAGGAGCTTGGCGCATTGGCAGTACTTGATGATGCGTATTTTAAGGATATAACCGGGAAGATCGTAAAGACAAGAGAGTGGACCAAGAAGGAGCTTACAAGACTCGGGTTTACATTCCCTGATTCAAAGGCGAATTTTGTTTTTGCTTCCCACAAAACTATACCCGCAAAAGATATTTATGCCTACCTCAGAAGCAAAAATATCTTTGTGAGATTTTGGGATAAGCCGAGGATAAACAATTGCCTCAGAATAACCATTGGCACTGATGAGCAGATGAAGACTCTTATCGGCGCTTTGGAAGAATATATTGGAGATAAATAAAATGAAAAATATGATCGGAAACAAAAGATTTAACCTCGCTTTGGCGGCCTTAATGTCACTTCTTGTCTGCCTCTTTTCCGTGGCAGTTCCCGCTAAAAGCATATACGGAACAGGCGTAGCTATCGCTGCAGAAAGCTCCGCAGACAAAGAAAAGGGCGAGGAGATATCGGAAGAAGCAAATAGCGGAGAGACTCTCCCGGAGCTTTCGGAAGAATCTGCTAAAGATAATGCTAAAGATGATGCAGAGGAAGAAAAGCTTTCTTTTACTGAAAGGGTGGCAGCTAAGTTCGCTACATCCCTCGGAAAATATATCCCTGCGGAGCTTGTGGTCGTATTTGTATCGATGCTCCCTATTTTGGAGCTTCGTGCGGGACTCTTTGTTGCCAAGTTTTTAAACCTTCCCCTTCTTAAGGCAATTCCTTTATGTATATTGGGAAATATAATTCCGATCCCCCTTATTCTCTTGTTTATCAAGAAGATATTTAAATGGCTCGGAAAGACCAAGCTTTTCCACGGGCTTGTTGAGAAACTGGAAGCAAGAGCTATGAAAAAGAGCACGGCAATATCCAATGGTGAGTTTGTGGGACTGATGCTCTTTGTAGGTATTCCTATCCCCGGAACAGGAGCCTGGATGGGCTCTTTAATAGCAGCTCTTTTGGAGATCGATTTTAAAAAGGCCATAGCTGCAGAACTTGTAGGTATCGCAATCGCAACCGTGATCGTTTCAATTCTTTCCTACGGACTTTTGGGAATCATTATTTAACGGAGGCCTTTTATGGCAGATAGTTATAACGAATTTGCCTATGTGTACGATGAACTGATGGATGCCGTTCCCTACGAGGAATGGTGCGAGAGGATTGTAGGCGCCATCGATACCTACGGTATTACAAAGAGAGTAAGAAAGCCCGGGGACCCGGAGGCTTTTGAAGAAGAAGACTTTGATCTTGCAGAGCCTACGCAGGAAGAGCTTTTAGAGTCTGAGAGAAATCTTGTCGTGGACCTTGGCTGCGGAACGGGAACTGTTACGGAGATGCTTTACTCGGAAGGCTTCGATATGATCGGCATCGACAATTCCGAGGAGATGCTCGAGATCGCTATGGAGAAAAAGTGCGAGAGCGGTTCTGAGGTTTTGTATCTCAATCAGGATATGCTTGAACTCGAGCTTTTCAGTACAGTGGGAACCGTCATAAGCGTATGTGACAGTTTGAATTATCTTGTGGGTGAGAATGATCTTGAAACGGTTTTTTCTCTTGTTTCAAACTATCTTTACCCGGGCGGACTCTTTATTTTTGATCTGAATACGGATTATAAGTACCGCGAGGTTATCGGAAACAGGACCATCGCTGAGAGCAGGGATGACTGCAGCTTTATCTGGGATAATTTATATGACCCGGAGAAAAAGATCAATGAATATGACCTTACGCTTTTTATAGAGGGTGAGGACGGAAGATTTGACAGGTTCCTCGAAACCCATTACCAAAAGGGATATGATCCCGCAGAGGTTAAGAGAATCCTGGAAGAAAATAGATTTAAAGTAGTTAAAATGACGGATTCCGAGACCGGAGGAGATGTCTCGGATGTCACACAGAGGATCTTTGTTGTGGCTAAATCAACTAAGGAAAAGAATCAAAATGAGTGATTATATTGTAAGTGCAATGTCTGCAAATGAGCAGATACGAGCTTTTGCCTGTACTACAAGAGAGCTTGTTGAGCATGCAAGAAGCATACACAATACCAGTCCGGTTATGAGCGCGGCTTTGGGAAGAATGCTCAGTGCGGCGGCCATGATGGGAAGTATGATGAAGGGTGATAAGGATATTCTTACTCTTCAGATAAAGGGTGACGGCCCGGCGGGAGGAATTACGGTTACCGCGGATTCTTCGGCAAATGTCAAAGGCTACGCCAATGTCCCTGATGTTATAATCCCGGCTAAGCCAAACGGAAAGCTTGACGTATCGGGAGCCATAGGCCCCGGAAGCCTGAGAGTTATAAAGGATCTTGGACTTAAAGAGCCTTATGTCGGAGAGGTAGCTCTTCAGACAGGCGAGATAGCCGAGGATCTTACATATTATTTTGCCGTATCCGAGCAGGTTCCTTCATCCGTAGGTCTTGGCGTACTTATGAACAGGGACAATACCGTAAGGCAGGCAGGCGGTTTTATTATCCAGCTTATGCCCTTTGCGACAGATGAGGTTATTTCTATCCTTGAGGAGAACTTAAAGTCAATCCAGTCAGTTACTCAGATGCTTGACGGCGGTGACAGCCCCGAGGATATGCTGAGGAAAGTCCTCAAAGGACTCGATGTTGAGATTACCGGAAAGATGCCGACACAGTACAAATGCAATTGCAGCAGAGAAAGACTTGAGAGGGTGATGCTGAGTCTCGGAAAGAAAGAACTTGACGAGATGGTTAAGGAAGGCAAGCCCGTAGAGGTCGGATGCAGTTTTTGCAATACAAAGTACGTATTTACGCCGGAAGAGCTTTCAAAATTATATTAATGCTTTTATAAAGGCAGAAAGGGATAAAAATGAAAGGCTATACAAAAGAGGATGTACTCAGATTACTTGAAGAAGAGGACGTAGAGTTTATCAGATTACAGTTTACGGACCTTCACGGAACATTAAAAAACATTGCTGTTACAGCCGGAAGGATAGCCAGCATACTGGAAAACGGCTGCCATTTTGACGCCAGCGCGGCAGACGGATTTCCCAGGGCAATAGATTCGGAGAGACTTCTTATCCCTGATTTTTCCACATTTGAAATCCTTCCATGGAGACCTCAGCAGGGCAAGGTTGCGAGACTTCTTTGCGACGTATATATGCCCGAAGGAGAGCCTTCAAGTCTTTGCTCGAGACAGATCCTTAAAAAGAGCCTTGAAAAGGCTGAAAACATGGGATACAAGATCGAGGTAGGACCTGAGTGTGAGTTCTTCCTTTTTGAGACCGATGAAAACGGAAATCCCACTGTTGTTACACATGAGCAGGCGGGCTACTTTGATGTAGGACCTTTGGATGAAGGTGAAAATGCCAGAAGAGATATTGTTATGAACCTTGAGGATATGGGATTTGAGATCAACGCTTCCCATCATGAGGTTGCTCCGGCGCAGCATGAGATCGATCTTTCACACGATGATGCTCTTTCTACCGCTGACAATATCCAGACCTTTAAGCTTGCGGTCAGGACCATGGCCAAGAGGCACGGACTTCACGCTACCTTTATGCCTAAGCCCAAGAATAATGTTAACGGCTCCGGGATGCATATCAATATTTCAATATTGAAGGACGGGGTCAATATCTTTAGCGATGGGTCCGATAAAAACGGTCTTTCCAAGGAGGCATATTATTTCCTCGGAGGACTTATGAAGCATTTAAAGGGAATGAGCGTTATAACAAATCCTCTTGTTAATTCATACAAGAGACTTAACAGCGGATTTGATGCACCCGTATATATCGCATGGAGCGCCAGAAACAGAAAGCAGATGATCCGTATCCCCGCGCATCTTAACGGAAACAACGCAAGGATCGAGCTTAGAAGTACCGATTCTGCGGCAAATCCTTATCTTGCACTTACTCTCGTAGTAGCTGCCGGACTTGACGGAATCGAGAAGAAAATTGAGCCTGCAGAGGCTATAGACGTAAACATCGCATCATTAAGCGAAAAAGAAAGAAACGATCTTTCGGTGGACAGACTTCCCGGTAACTTAAAGGAAGCGATCGAAGCCGCAAAGGCAGATCCTTTTATTGCCGAGACACTGGGCAAGGAAGCCTTTGACCAGTATATTATGATGAAGGAAAAGGAATGGAACGATTATAATACTTTCGTATCGGAGTGGGAACTTTCAGAGTACTTGAATCGCTACTAGGTTTTGGCTATAGGAGGTGCAGCAGATGGCTAACATCATAATTGCACTTTCCGGACCTGAGGAATCCACAGGCATACGAAGCGTTCTTGCAAGATGCGGTTACCGATCTGTGTTTATATGCGCCAACGGCGCACAGGCCATCGCGAAGATGGACGACCTTGACGATGGGATCGTTATCTGCGGATATAAACTGCAAGACATGATGTACTCGCAGCTGCGTGATAATCTTAGATATGGATTTGATATGTTGCTGCTGGTATCGCAAAAGCATGTTAATGATTGCGACGGAAATGGAATAGTGACTTTAACAATGCCGCTTAAGGTCGATGTCCTGATGTCTACTTTAAACTCGATGGTTGATGAACAGATCAGACGGAAAAAGAGGGACAGACTAAGGCCTAAGACCAGAAGTGAAGAAGATATGCGGATACTTAATGAGGCTAAGGCTCTTTTGATGTCGAGAAACAATATGACGGAGGAGCAGGCTCATAAATATATCCAGAAAAACAGTATGGAAACGGGCTCGGGACTGGTGGAGACCGCCGCGAAGGTCCTGACTCTTATGAGATCAAACAAAAACGCATAAATGAATTTGCTTAAACAGAGGTTTTGATATGAAATTTACGAAAATGCACGGATGCGGAAATGATTATATATATGTTAACGGCGCTACGGAAATTATTCCTGCCGACAAGAAGCCTGAAATAGTAAGGCGTTTAAGCGACAGACATTTTGGAATCGGCGGAGACGGTGTTATTTTCATTAATCCTTCCGATGAAGCTGATTTTGAGATGGAGATGTTTAATGCCGACGGTACGAGAAGCGAGATGTGCGGAAACGGGATCAGATGCGTTGCCAAGTATGTATATGACAAAGGGCTTACAGCATCTAAGGAGATAAAGATCGTAAGCGCAGGAAAGGTTAAGATAATTACCGTTGAATCGGAGAAAACCGGCGCAGATACTCCTTCGGGAAAAGAAGCTCTTACACTTAAGGTAAATATGGGAAGTCCTATTTTAGAACCCGAGCTTATTCCTGTTCTTGTATCCGGAGACAGGGCGATAGATGCGGATATAGAGGTCCTTGGGAAGAATTACAAGATGACCTGCGTATCTATGGGAAATCCTCACGCCATCGTCTTTTCGGAGGGTGTTAAGGATATGAATCTTGAGGCAGTAGGACCTTATTTTGAGAACCATAAAATGTTCCCGAGAAGAACAAATACGGAATTTGTTGAAGTTATAGACAAAAGCAACGTAAATATGAGGGTCTGGGAGAGAGGAACCGGAGAAACCTTAGCTTGCGGAACCGGAGCCTGCGCTACTGCAGTGGCATGTGTGCTTAACGGTAAGACTGAAAATAAGGTCACAGTCCATTTGCTTGGAGGAGACCTTCTTATAGAGTGGGACCGCGATGCGGATCTTGTTTATATGACCGGCCCTGCTACCACGGTTTTCGAAGGCGAAGTGAATGTATAAATGTGCATCGGCACTAATATAGAAATGCGAGGATTACAACTATGGTTAAGGCAAATGACAATTACCTCAAACTCCCGGGAAGTTATTTATTTTCCACAATAGGAAAGAAAGTAAGGGAATTTAGCGAGGCAAACCCTGATGCAAAGATCATCAGACTCGGTATCGGCGATGTTACCCAGCCTCTTGCACCTTCAATCATCAAGGCGCTTCACAGCGCAGTTGACGAGATGGGTGCAAAGGAGACCTTTAGAGGATATGCACCGGATCTCGGATATGAGTTTTTGAGAAATGCGATCTCGGAGAATGATTACCGCGCCAGAGGATGCGATATTTCCGCTGATGAGATATTTGTGTCCGACGGAGCAAAATGTGATTGCTCAAATATTCAGGAGATCTTCAACCTTGATAATAAAATCGCAGTATGCGACCCGGTTTATCCTGTTTACGTAGATTCAAACGTTATGGCCGGAAGAGCCGGTTCTTACGATGCAAAGACAGAAACCTGGAGCGATGTGATCTATATGCCTTGTACGGCTGAGAACGGCTTTGCTCCCGAGATACCCGAAAAGACTCCGGATCTTATCTACCTTTGTTTCCCCAACAATCCTACGGGAGCTACCATTAAGAAGGCTCAGCTTCAGGAGTGGGTTGATTATGCAAACAAGGTGGGAGCCATAATCCTCTATGACGCGGCTTATGAGGCATACATTTCAGAGAGCGATGTCCCTCACTCAATATATGAATGTGAAGGAGCGAGAACCTGTGCCATTGAGCTGAGGTCCTTCTCGAAAAATGCCGGATTTACCGGAGTAAGACTTGGATTTACCGTAATTCCCAAGGAACTTAAGGCGGGAGATGTAGCGCTTCATCCCCTTTGGGCAAGACGCCACGGAACCAAGTATAACGGAGCGCCTTATATCATTCAGCGCGCCGGGGAGGCGGTATATACTCCCGAAGGAAAAGAGCAGCTTAAAGCTCAGGTTGCTTATTATATGAACAATGCCAAGTATATCTACGAGGGATTAAAGAGCGCGGGATATACGGTTTCCGGTGGTGTTAACGCTCCTTATATCTGGCTTAAGACTCCGGGAAATATGACAAGTTGGGAATTCTTTGATTTCCTTCTTGAAAAGGTAAATGTGGTAGGTACTCCGGGATCGGGATTCGGACCTTCCGGAGAAGGATACTTCCGCCTTACGGCATTCGGCACATACGAAAACACTGTAGAGGCAGTAGACAGGATTAAAAGAGCAAATATTTGATAGATCAAGGTAGGGATCTTATGGACTATACTTATCTTATTATTTGGCTTGTGCTGTTCTTGATACTTATTGTCATAGAGATGATAACGACTGCGCTTGCTGCGGTCTGGATCGGAATAGGTTGCCTTTTTGGCGCGGTTTTGGCCGCCTTTGGACTTCCTGTATGGCTCCAGATCATAGCATCCGCGCTTGTATCTTTCCTTTGTTTTGCCTTTTTAAGGCCGGGTATCAAGAGAAAGTTTGACAGAAAAAGGTGGCAGCAGAGCCTTAAAAATCTTGTGGGTACCAGAGCCCTGGTTACCAGCGAGATCGATAACTTAAGAGGGATAGGTGAAATAAGGATCGGAGGAAAGGAGTACGCTGCAAGAAGTGCTGAACGCGGCGTTGAGATTCCTCACGGAACTGTTGTTGTAATTGTGGATGTAAGAGGTGAGATCATGATAGTCGATACCGATTATACCGTGGACAACAACTTAAGGTCGAGAAAATCCGAAGCCAGGCTGGATCCCGGCATAATGGACGATTTTTAATAATGAAAAAATGATTGGAGGATGGAAACATGGACTTACGCGGAAGAGATTTTTTAAAGCTTCTTGATTACACCCCTGAGGAGATAAAGTATCTTCTTGATCTTGCGGCGGATCTTAAGGACAAGAAGAAAAAAGGCATACTCGTTGACCACCATAAAGGAAAGAATATTGCCCTGATATTTGAGAAGACAAGTACAAGAACCCGCTGTTCTTTTGAAGTGGCAGCTCATGATCTCGGTATGGGAACAACTTATCTCGATCCTTCGGGATCCCAGATTGGTAAGAAGGAATCCATCGCGGATACCGCAAGAGTTCTCGGAAGCATGTTCGACGGTATCGAATACCGCGGATACGGTCAGGAAATAGTCGAAGAGCTTGCGAAGTATTCAAAGGTTCCTGTTTGGAACGGACTTACCAATGAGTTCCATCCTACACAGATGCTTGCGGATATGCTTACTATTATCGAGGAGTTCGGACACCTTGAAGGAATAAAGCTTGCTTACATGGGAGATGCCCGCTACAACACCGGCAATTCTTTAATGGTTGCCTGTGCAAAGATGGGTATGCATTTTTACGGATGCGCTCCTAAGAAGTACTGGCCGGATGCGGAGCTTGTAAAGACCGCAAAAGAAATCGCGGCAAAGACCGGCGGAAGCATCAATCTTACCGAGGATCCTATGGAGGGAACTAAGGGAGCGGATGTTGTTTGCACAGATGTCTGGGTATCCATGGGCGAACCTGATGAAATCTGGGCTGAGAGGATTGCTGATCTTAAGGCATATCAGGTTAATTCTGCTATAATGAAGAACGCATCCGAAAAGGCAATCTTTATGCACTGTCTTCCTGCTTTCCATGATCTTAAGACCAAGATCGGAGCACAGGTGGGAGAAAAATTCGGTATCACCGAGATGGAAGTCACGGACGAAGTCTTCGAGTCAGCTCAGAGCCGCGTGTTTGAGGAAGCTGAAAACCGTATGCATACCATCAAAGCCGTAATTGATGCTACGGTTTAAATAAAGGACCGGCGGATAGCCCCAAAGTCCGGATAGAGGAAGAGTCCGGATGCGAAAGAAGAAATAACATTGAAGTCAGAGATACTTAAGCTTTTGAAAAGTACAAATGAATATGTATCCGGGCAGGAGCTCTGCGAGAAATTCGGAGTTTCGAGAACGGCGATCTGGAAGGCTATCGAGGGACTGAAAAAAGACGGCTATGAGATTGAGGCGGTAAGAAACCGCGGATATAAGCTGGCCGAAAACGGAAGCGATGTTTTTTGTCAGAGAGAGCTAAGCTCCCAGATCGCCGGCATATCCCTGATAAAAGAGGCTGTTTTCTTTGAGGAGATCGGCTCTACCAACACCGAAGCCAAAAGACGCGCCGAAGAAGGAACGGGCGAGGGCCTTTTACTTGTTGCCGACAGGCAGACTGCCGGAAAGGGAAGACGGGGAAGAAGCTGGATCAGTCCCGCAGGGAAAAATGCTTATTACACACTTCTTCTTAGGCCTGATATTTCTCCGGAGAAAGCGCCGATGCTAACTCTCGTTATGGCACTTTCCGTTGCATCAGCTCTTGAGGATATGTATAATGGCGGGGTTAGAGATGAAATAAAAGCGGCTTTCGGCGTTACGAGCGCGGAAGAAAGATCCGTTAAGATCAAGTGGCCCAATGACGTTCTTATCGGAGGCAGAAAAATCTGCGGTATACTTACTGAGATGAGCGCCGAGAATGATTATATCCAGTATGTCGTGATCGGCGTTGGTCTGAATATAAAGCCACAGGAATTTGCCGAAGAGATAGCTGATAAGGCTACAAGCATCGATACCCAGTGGGGGATTACTACCAAAAGATGCAAGCTTGTTGCCGATATTATGCGATACTTTGAAAAGTATTATAAAGAGTTTTTGAGAGGCGAGTGCCTTGGAGGATTGAAGAGCAAGTATGAAAGCTTTTTGATAAACAAGGGCAGAGGCGTCCTCGTCCTTGACCCTAAGGGTGAATATACGGGAAAAGCTCTCGGGATCAATGATGGCGGAGAGCTTATTGTTAAAAAAGAAAACGGCGAGACAGTGGAAGTTTATGCCGGCGAAGTTTCCGTAAGAGGAATTTACGGATATACCTAAGATAAGGAATAAGTATGAGTAACGATTCAGTTTTTACGAATGATGACAGGGGCGTTTTGAAGGACGGACGCGTTGTGCTCTGCGGAGCCAACGCTTATGAAAAAAAGTATTACTTTAATAAGAAGTTTTCCAAACTGCCCGAGTCGATACAGAAAGAACTTCATATTATATGCGTTCTTTTTACGGAAGAGGTAGGCGGACTTTTCTATATCGTATTTGATGAGGACGGCGGCGTATCTCTTGAAACCAACGCGGACGATGATGACATTTATTATGATGAGATATCTTCCGGGCTGCTTGCCGGCGAGATAAGAAGAACGAGAGCTGAGCTTTTGGAGTCGCTGAGCATTTACTACCGCATGGCGATACTTGGCGAAAAGCCCGCGGATCTTCTTGATGAAATTGAAGGAACGGAAGATTAATCTTCTATATCTGTATGAGCAAATTGCGTATCGGCTCTCTTGAGCTTAAAAACAATTGCATATTGGCACCAATGGCAGGTGTAACAGACCTGCCATTTCGTATTCTTTGCTCCGAGATGGGAGCGGGGATGGTCTGCATGGAGATGGTGAGCGCAAAAGCCATTTCCTATAATAATAAGAATACGGTCGACCTCCTTAAGGTAGAGGAGAGCGAAAGACCGGCATCACTCCAGCTTTTCGGGTCCGAGCCCGAGCTTATAGGGGAAGTGGTTAAAAAGATAGACCATCGAAACTATGACGTGCTTGACTTTAATATGGGATGTCCTGTACCTAAAGTTGTTAATAACGGAGAGGGATCGGCTCTTATGAAAAATCCCGACCTTGCCTTTAGGATCATGGAGCAGCTTGTGAAGAATTCCTCAAAGCCTGTTACCGTTAAGTTCAGAAAAGGATTTGACGCAGAGCATGTAAATGCGGTTGAAACCGCAAAGGCCGCCGAGGCAGCAGGTGTAAATGCAGTAGCTGTCCACGGAAGAACAAGGACGCAGTACTATTCCGGAGAGGCAGACTGGGATATAATCAGACAGGTAAAGGAAGCTGTTTCTATTCCTGTGATCGGAAACGGAGATGTTACTTCTCCCGAAAAAGCTAGAGCGCTTATAGATCAGACCGGCTGTGACGGTGTTATGATAGGCCGCGGTGCGGAAGGAAATCCCTGGATATTTAAACAGGTTGTACATTTCCTTGAGACCGGAGAAAAGTTAGATCCTCCGTCGCCCGCCGAGAAAAAAGCTCTTGCGATACGTCACGCGGATCTTATGTTAAAATACAAAGGCGAACATGTAGCTATTCAGGAAATGAGAAAACATCTCGCCTGGTACACCGCGGGCATGCCGAATTCCTCAAGATTCCGTGGCAGGATCAACAGTATGACTACTATGGAAGAGTTACTTGAAGGGGTTGAGGAGATATTTGGGGAATAGTTTAGAAGGAGAAGCTGCAACAGATTTCACGAGCGAACCGTGTAGCGTCGCCGGCACTTAACGAGCATTTATGCGAGTTTAGTACCGCTGCGTAACGCGTTACGAGGCGAGAGCCGTGTGAGCGACGAAACTGTTGTAGCTTCGACTGAAAAAGAATTAGTAATAAAATATTTACAATTTTTTCTAAAAAACTTCTTGCAATATTTACAAATAGATGTTATATTAGTCCTTGCTGTGGCATGATAGCTATGAAACGTGAGGTTGCTGCTATCGGGTGATCGATAGCAGGTTTTCCGTGGAGCGAATGTCAAGTTCAGAAAACTGACGACAAGTCACTGTACCGAATTTAAGTCTGCAATAGTGCAGAAACTACGTGTGATCTGCTCCGAAAGGGGCAAAAAAGGTCCGGAACGTTGCTAACGGATTAGGATACACACGGCAATGTGTACAGTCACCGCTTGTCGCATACGAAATGCGAAAAGGAGGCGACTTTTTTTATGGCAAGTCAAATTATGAGAATTACCCTTAAGGCTTATGATCATCAGCTCATCGATGCATCTGCAGTAAAGATCATCGATACTTTAAAGAAGAGCGGCGCCCAGGTCAGCGGACCCGTTCCTCTTCCTACTAAGAAGGAAGTAGTTACTATCCTCAGAGCTACTCATAAGTATAAGGATTCCAGAGAACAGTTCGAGCAGAGAACTCACAAGAGACTCATCGACGTTGTTACTGCTGGTGCAAAGACTGTTGAATCACTTCAGCGTCTTGAAATGCCTGCCGGTGTTTACATCGACATCAAGATGAAGAACAAATAAGTCTTCATATTATAACTTTTTAAACAAAAACCTCTACTAGACAAGAACGGTAAGCTGCAACGGGTAAACCGGTCCGCTATGTAGAAATCAGGAGGTAAATTTTTAAAATGAAAAAAGCAATTTTGACAACAAAGATTGGAATGACCCAGATCTTTGGCGAGAACGGAACACTTATCCCTGTTACCGTACTTCAGGCAGGTCCCTGCGTAGTTACTCAGGTTAAGACCGATGAGAATGACGGATACAGCGCAGTTCAGGTTGGCTTCGTTGATTCCAAAGACAGAGTTGTTAACAAAGATGGTAAGGGTTCAAAGAAGACCTACAATCGCCATGCAGCAGGCAAGGCTGAGCAGGGACACTTCAAGAAGGCCGGAACATCATCCAAGAAATATGTCAGAGAGTTTCGCTTTGAGAATGCAGAAGAGTACAAGCTCGGCGATGAGATCAAGGCTGACATCTTTGCTGAAGGAGATAAGGTAGATGCTACCGCAATCTCAAAGGGTAAAGGATTCCAGGGCGCAGTTAAGCGTCTCGGCCAGCACAGAGGACCTATGAAGCACGGTTCAAAATTCCACCGTCATCAGGGTTCAAACGGTGCATGTTCATCACCCAGCCGTGTGTTCAAGGGAAAAGGAATGCCCGGACACATGGGAAGCGTAAAAGTTACTGTTCGCAACCTTGAAGTAGTACGTGTTGACAGTGAGAAGAATCTTCTTCTTGTTAAGGGCGCAGTACCCGGATGCAAGAAAGCTCTTGTTACTATCAAAGAGACTACCAAGGTAGATTGCTAATTCAGAGCGAAAGGAGGACCAATTATAATGGCAAACGTATCTGTTTACAATATGGAAGGCAAGGAAGTTGGTACAATCGAGCTGAATGACGCAGTTTTCGGAGCACCCGTTAACGAGCATCTCGTTCACATGGCAGTTGTACAGCAGCTTGCAAATAATCGTCAGGGTACACAGAAGGCAAAGACCCGCTCTGAAGTATCCGGCGGCGGAAGAAAACCTTGGAGACAGAAGGGAACCGGTCATGCAAGACAGGGATCCATCAGAGCTCCTCAGTGGAAAGGCGGCGGAGTAGTATTCGCACCCGTTCCCAGAGATTATTCCTTCAAGCTTAACAAGAAAGAAAAGAGAGCGGCTCTTAAGTCTGTTCTTACCGATAAGGTATTAAACGGCAACCTCGTAGTTGTTGATGAGCTTAAGCTTGATGAGATCAAGACAAAGAGATTCACTGAAGTTATGAACAACCTCAAGGTTACCAGCGGTCTTGTAGTTATCGCTGAGAACAACGAGAATATCGTACTCAGTGCAAGAAACGTTGCAGACATCGATACCACTCTTGTTAACACCATCAACGTATACGATGTACTTAACGCAAAGACTTTGGTTCTTACCAAAGAATCAGTTGCAAAGATCGAGGAGGTGTACGCATAATGGCAGACATTAAATACTATGACGTAATCCTTAAGCCCGTTGTTACTGAGAAGAGTATGGACGGCTATGCTGACAAGAAGTACACTTTCCTTGTTCATACTGAGAGCACAAAATCTCAGATCAAGGAAGCTGTAGAGAAAATGTTCGAAGGCGCTAAGGTTAAGAAGGTTAACACCATGAACCTTGACGGAAAGAACAAGAGACGCGGAGCAGTTACCGGCAAGACCGCTAAGACAAAGAAAGCTATCGTATGGCTTACCGAGGACAGCAAGGATATCGAGATCTTCTCAGGTCTGTAAATCCTAGGCACCGCAGATGTATACGGCTTTAGAAAAGCCGTGCTAAAAAATCAAAGGAGAATAAAACGATGGGAATTAAGACATATAATCCCTACACCCCTTCCAGAAGAAACATGACCGGTTCTGATTTCGCTGAGATCACAAAGACCACTCCCGAAAAGAGCCTTCTTGTTTCTAAGAAGAAAAATGCCGGACGTAACAACCAGGGCAAGATTACCGTTAGACATCAGGGTGGCGGTAACAGACAGAAGTATCGTATCATCGACTTCAAGAGACTTAAGGACAATATCCCCGCTACCGTAATCGGTATCGAGTATGATCCTAACAGAACTGCTAACATCGCACTTATCTGCTATGCAGATGGTGAGAAGGCATATATCATCGCTCCCGAAGGACTTACCGATGGCATGAAGGTTATGAACGGACCCGAAGCCGAGGTTAGAGTAGGCAACTGCCTCCCTCTTGAGTGCATTCCTGTTGGTACTATGGTTCATAACATTGAGCTTTATCCCGGAAAGGGCGGACAGATGGTTCGCAGCGCCGGAAACGGAGCTCAGCTTATGGCTAAGGAAGGCAAGTTTGCAACATTAAGACTTCCTTCAGGCGAAATGAGAATGGTTCCTCTTAACTGCCGTGCTACCGTTGGTATCGTAGGCAATGTTGATCACAGCCTCGTTAAGATCGGTAAAGCCGGACGTAAGCGTCACATGGGCATCCGTCCTACCGTTCGCGGTTCCGTAATGAACCCCAACGATCACCCTCATGGCGGTGGTGAAGGTAAGACCGGTATCGGTCGTCCCGGCCCTTCAACTCCTTGGGGCAAGCCTGCTCTTGGTCTTAAGACCAGAAACAAGAAGAAGGCTTCCAACAAGTTGATCGTAAGAAGACGCGACGGCAAGGCAATCAAGTAATCGAGGAGGAATAAAAATGTCTAGATCACTTAAAAAAGGACCTTTCGCAGACGCTGAGCTGCTTAAGAAGGTGGACGCACAGAACGCAGCCGGACAGAAGTCAGTTATCAAGACTTGGTCCCGCAGATCCACAATTTTCCCTTCCTTCGTAGGACACACCATCGCAGTACATGATGGCCGCAAGCACGTGCCTGTATATGTTACCGAAGATATGGTAGGACACAAGCTCGGTGAGTTTGTAGCAACCAGAACCTACAGAGGACATGGCAAGGACGAGAAGAAGTCCAAGGTTAAGTAAGTTCAATAAGTGAAAGGAGTGTAAGTCTATGGCTAAGGGACATAGATCTCAAATAAAGAGAGAAAGAAACGCGCAGAAAGACAACAGACCTTCTGCAAAGTTATCTTACGCCAGAGTATCAGTACAGAAGGCTTGCTTCGTACTTGATGCTATCAGAGGCAAGGATGTAACTACTGCTGCAGCTATTTTGGAGTACAACCCCAGATATGCTTCCAGCATCATTAAAAAGCTGCTTGCATCTGCTGTTGCAAATGCAGAGAACAATAACGGAATGAACCCCGACAATCTCTACATTGCAGAGTGCTATGCTAACCAGGGTCCTATCATGAAGAGAGTAAGACCTCGTGCACAGGGCAGAGCTTACAGAATCGAAAAGAGAATGAGCAATATCACCATCGTGCTCGACGAGAAGAAGTAAGGAAAGGAGCTTAAAATATATGGGACAGAAAGTTAATCCTCATGGCCTCAGAGTTGGTGTAATCAAGGATTGGAATTCCAGATGGTATGCAAATGACCAGGATTTCTCAGATTTCCTTGTAGAGGATCAGAAAATCAGAAAGTTTCTCAAGAAGAAGCTCGCAAGTGCCGGAGTTTCAAAGATTGAGATTGAAAGAGCATCCGACAGAGTAAAGGTTATCATCTACACCGCAAAGCCCGGTTTCATCATCGGTAAGGGCGGAACTGAAATAGAAGTTACCAAGAACGAGATTGCTAAGCTTACCGGCGGCAAGAAGGTTCTTGTTGACATCAAAGAGATCAAGAGACCTGATCGTGATGCACAGCTTGTTGCTGAGAACATCGCTCAGCAGCTTGAGAACCGTATTTCATTCAGAAGAGCAATGAAGTCTTGCATGGGAAGAACCATGAAGGCAGGAGCTCTCGGAATCAAGTCAGCATGCAGCGGCCGTCTTGGCGGAGCTGATATCGCTCGTACTGAGTTCTACAGCGAGGGTACTATTCCTCTTCAGACTCTCAGAGCCGACATCGATTACGGTTTTGCAGAGGCAGACACCACCTATGGTAAGGTTGGTGTTAAAGTATGGATTTACAAGGGTGAAGTTCTTCCTACCAAGAACAATCAGCCGGAAGGGAGCGACAAATAATGTTAATGCCTAAGAGAGTAAAGCGTCGTAAGCAGTTCCGTGGCTCAATGACCGGAAAAGCACTTCGCGGAAACACTATCAGTTATGGTGAGTTCGGTCTCGTAGCTACCGAGCCTTGCTGGATTAAGTCAAACCAGATTGAGGCAGCACGTATCGCTCTTACCCGTTATACCAAGCGTGTTGGTAAAGTATGGATCAAGATTTTCCCTGACAAGCCCGTTACAGCTAAACCTGCCGAGACTCGAATGGGTTCCGGTAAAGGTTCACTTGAGTATTGGGTAGCAGTAGTTAAGCCCGGTCGTGTAATGTTTGAGATCGGCGGAGTTCCTGAGGAACAGGCAAGAGAAGCACTTCGTCTTGCTATGCACAAGCTTCCCTGCAAGTGCAAGATCGTTTCTAAGGAAGATTTGGAAGGCGGTGCAGTATAATGAAATCAAATAAGTACATTGAGGAACTGAAGACTAAATCCGCTGACGAGCTTCAGCAGGATTTGGCCATGGCTAAGAAAGAGCTCTTCAATCTGAGATTCCAGAACGCTACTAATCAGCTTGACAACACAGCAAGGATTAGAGAAGTTCGTAAGAACATCGCAAGAATCCAGACTGTAATCAGCCAGCAGGCCAGAGCTTAAGGAGGAACAAGCCGTGGAAGAAAGAAATTTAAGAAAAACCCGTACTGGTAAAGTTACCAGTGACAAGATGGACAAGACTATCGTTGTTGCAATTGAAGAGCACGTTAAGCATCCTCTTTACGGCAAGGTTGTAAAGCGCACCTACAAGCTCAAGGCTCATGATGAGAACAATGAGTGCAAGATTGGTGACACCGTTAAGGTTATGGAGACCAGACCTCTTTCAAAGGACAAGAGATGGAGACTGGTTGAAATCGTAGAGAGAGCAAAATAATTAGTGCTTTAGATCGCACAAAGGAGGAAATATGGTTCAGCAGGAAACTAGACTGAAAGTTGCTGATAACACCGGTGCTAAAGAGCTTCTTTGCATCCGCGTTATGGGCGGCTCAACCAGAAGATATGCACAGATTGGTGACATCATCGTAGCTTCCGTTAAAGACGCAACACCCGGCGGTGTTGTCAAGAAGGGCGATGTTGTTAAAGCCGTTGTAGTTAGAAGCGTTAAAGGCGCTCGCCGCAAGGACGGCTCTTATATCAAGTTCGATGAGAACGCAGCAGTCATCATTAAGGATGACAAGACACCCAGAGGAACTCGTATTTTTGGACCGGTAGCAAGAGAACTTCGTGACAAGCAGTTTATGAAGATTATATCTCTCGCTCCCGAAGTATTATAAGGAGGTGCTCTAGGATGCAGAAGATTAAAAAAGGCGATACTGTACAGATCATCGCAGGAAAAGATAAGGGTCAGGAAGGAAAGATCCTTTCAGTAGATCCTAAGAATGGTAAGGTTGTAGTTGAAGGCCTTAACATGGTAACCAAGCATTCAAAGCCTTCACAGGCAAATCCCAATGGCGGAATTGTTGAGAAGGAAGCTCCTATTGATATTTCAAACGTTATGCTTGTTGTAGGCGGCAAGACCACCAGAGTTGGCTTTGAAATCAAAGACGGCAAGAAGGTTCGTGTTGCTAAGGCTACCGGCAAGGTTATCGATTGATAGGAAGGAGAATAACGTTGAGTAGATTAAAAGACTTATACAACGACGAGATCGTTGCTGCAATGACCAAAAAGTTTGGTTACAAGAACGTTATGCAGGTTCCCAAGCTTGATAAGATCGTTATCAACATGGGCGTTGGAGAAGCTAAGGATAATCCCAAGGTTCTCGAGAATGCAGTTTCAGATATGGAAACCATTACCGGTCAGAAGGCAGTTCTTACCAAGGCAAAGAATTCAGTTGCTAACTTTAAGATCCGTGAGGGTCAGAATATTGGATGTAAGACCACTCTCCGCGGAGAGAAGATGTATGAGTTCCTTGACAGACTTGTGAACCTTGCACTTCCCCGTGTACGTGACTTCAGAGGCGTAAACCCCAACGCATTTGACGGAAAGGGAAATTACGCTTTAGGAATCAAGGAGCAGTTCATTTTCCCCGAGATCGAGTTCGACAAGATCGACAAGACCCGTGGTATGGACATCATCTTTGTTACTACGGCTAAGACCGATGAGGAAGCTCGCGAGCTTCTTACTCTCTTCAACATGCCGTTTGCGAAGTAATCAGGAGGAAATTAATTATGGCAAAGACATCCATGAAAATTAAACAGCAGCGCAAGCCCAAGTTTTCAACTCAGGCTTACACTCGCTGCAAGCTTTGCGGCCGTCCTCATTCAGTTTTGAAGAAGTATGGTATCTGCAGAGTATGTTTCCGTGAGCTCGCTTACAAGGGTGAGATTCCCGGAGTAAAGAAGGCAAGTTGGTAAGGAGGAAAGAACAAAATGACTATGAGTGATCCTATTGCAGATATGCTTACAAGAATCCGTAACGCTAACACTGCAAAACATGATACTGTTGATGTTCCCAGCTCCAAGATGAAGCTTGCAATTGCTGATATCCTTGTAGATGAGGGATATATCGAGAAGTATGAGATGGTTGATTGCGGAAGCCACCAGGATATCCGCATCACCTTAAAGTATAACGCTAACAAGACTGAGAGAGTAATCTCCGGAATCAAGAGAATCTCTAAGCCCGGTCTTCGCGTATACGCAGGAAGTGAAAATATGCCTAAGGTTCTTGGCGGACTCGGTGTTGCTATCGTTTCTACCAACCAGGGCATCATTACCGATAAGAAGGCTCGTGAGCTTAACATCGGTGGTGAAGTACTCGCTTTCGTTTGGTAAAAAATTTTTTAAGTTAAGTAACTAGTCGCAAGGTAATGGGGGAGACGATTCTTCCCCGGATTGTGACTGAATATTCGGACGGATATCGTCCGATATAATCCTGAAAACATATAAGGAGGAAAAAGGCATGTCAAGAATTGGCAGAATGCCCGTTGCTATACCCGCAGGTGTAACTGTGACTGTAGCAGAAGGAAACAAGGTTACCGTTAAGGGACCTAAGGGAACTCTTGAGAGAGTTTTACCCGCAGAGATGGATATCAAGGTTGAGGGTGCAGAAGTTGTTGTATCCAGACCTAACGACCTTAAGAGAAATAAATCTCTTCATGGTCTTACCAGAACTCTTATTAACAACATGGTAGTTGGTGTAACCGATGGCTACGAGAAGAAGCTTGAGGTTAACGGTGTTGGTTACAGAGCTGCTAAGCAGGGAAAGAAGCTTACACTTAACCTCGGTTATTCACATCCCGTTGAGATGGAAGATCCCGAAGGAATTGAAACTACCGTTGATGGTCAGAACATTATTATCGTCAAAGGCATCGACAAGGAGAAGGTTGGTCAGTTCGCAGCTGAGATCCGCTCCAAGAGAGGACCTGAACCTTATAAGGGCAAGGGTATCAAGTATGCTGATGAGGTTATCCGCCGCAAGGTTGGTAAGACCGGTAAGAAGTAATCGATAAGGAGAGTATGAAGATGGTTAAAAAAGAATCTAGATCGGAAATTCGTGCTAAAAAGCACATGAGAATTCGTAACCGCTTCAGCGGTACTGCTTCAAGACCCCGTCTTGCAGTATTCAGAAGCAACAATCATATGTATGCTCAGATTATCGATGATGTTGAAGGTAAGACACTTGTAGCCGCTTCCACCATGGAGAAGGAAGTAAAGGCTGAGCTTGAGAAGACTAACAATGTCGACGCAGCAGCATATGTAGGCACCGTTATCGCAAAGCGTGCACTTGAGAAGGGAATCAAAGAGGTTGTCTTCGACAGAGGCGGTTTTATCTATCAGGGTAAAATTGCAGCATTAGCTGAGGCAGCCAGAGAAGCTGGCCTGGAATTCTAGGAAAGGAAGAGGAAATTCATGAAACGTACAATCGTAGATGCAAGCCAGTTAGAATTGGAAGATAAGGTTGTCACAATCAAAAGAGTTACCAAGGTAGTAAAAGGTGGTAGCAATTCACGTTTTACTGCTCTTGTAGTAGTTGGTGACAAGAACGGACACGTTGGAGTAGGACTTGGAAAGGCTAAGGAAGTTCCCGAAGCTATCCGCAAGGGTAAGGAAGACGCTATCAAGCACGTTGTTGAGATCGCACTTGATGAGAACAATTCCATTACTCATGATTTTATCGGTCAGTATGGCTCTTCAAACGTTCTTCTTAAGAGAGCTCCCGAAGGTACCGGTATCATCGCAGGTGGTCCCGCTCGTATCGTTTGTGAACTTGCAGGTATCAAGAACATCCGTACAAAGTCTCTTGGCTCAAACAACAAGCAGAACGTTGTTCTTGCAACCCTTACCGGACTTTCAGAGCTTAAGCGCCCTGAAGAAGTAGCTGCAAAGCGCGGTAAGCAGGTTTCAGAAGTTCAGGCGTAAGGAGGAGTAAAGAGATGGCAGATAAAAAGTTAAAGATTACTCTGACCAAGTCCCTGATCGGTCAGGTTCCTAAAAACAGAGCGATTGCTGAGTCTATGGGTCTTCGTAAGGTCGGAAAGACAGTTGTTCTTCCCGATAACGATGCAACAAAGGGCCAGATTCGCCTGATCAATCACCTTGTAAAGGTTGAAGAAGTATAATAGGAGGTGTTCTTACCATGGAATTATCCAACTTAAGACCTGCTGATGGTTCAAAGCAGAGCGATAATTTTAGAAGAGGCCGTGGACACGGCTCAGGCAATGGCAAGACCGCAGGTAAGGGTCACAAGGGCCAGAAGGCTCGTTCAGGTGCACCCAGACCCGGTTTCGAAGGTGGCCAGATGCCTTTATACAGACGTCTTCCCAAGAGAGGATTTACCAATCGTAACACTCTTGAGATCGTTGCAATCAATGTTAGTGATCTTGAGCGCTTCGAGGCAGGCACTACTGTAGATGTAGCTGCTCTTGTAGAAGCCGGCGTTATCAAGAATCCCAGAGATGGAGTTAAGATACTCGGAAATGGAGAGCTTAGCAAGAAACTCGATGTTAAGGTAAATGCATATTCTGCATCTGCTAAAGAAAAAATCGAAGCCGCTGGCGGAAGTGCTGAGGTGATCTAATGCTCACAACTCTGAAGAACGCATTCAAAATTAAAGAAATCCGTAACAGATTATTTTTCACACTGGCAATGTTAGTTGTGATCCGTATAGGATCACAGCTTCCCGTGCCGGGTGTTGACAGGAATTTCTTTTCCGAATGGTTTGCTCAGCAGACAAACAGCGCCGTTAGCTTCTTTGATGCCGTTACCGGTGGTTCGTTCCTTAACATGTCGGTTTTGGCTCTTAACATTAACCCTTACATCACTTCATCCATTATTATGCAGCTCCTCACAATAGCTATTCCTAAGCTTGAGGAAATGCAGAGAGATGGTGAAGAGGGAAGAAAAAAGATTGTTACAATCACCAGATATCTTACCGTAGGTCTCGCTCTTGTACAGGCAAGCTTTATGGCAATCGGATTCGGACGTCAGGGACTTATCCCCGATATGAATCCCCTTAACATCATTACCTGTATCGTAGCGCTTACCGCGGGCAGTGCTTTCCTCATGTGGGTGGGTGAACAAATCACTGAGCACGGTGTTGGAAATGGTATATCAGTAGTGCTTACTATAAATATCATTTCCCGTTTGCCGCAGGATCTTAAAGGTCTTTATGATCAGTTCGTAAAAGGAAAGGCTCCTGCAACGGCGATTCTTGCCGCACTTATTATCCTTGCTATCTTCATTGGAATGGTAGTATTGGTTATCATCCTTAACGATGCAGTGCGCAACATCCCCGTACAGTATGCAAAGAAAATGCAGGGTAGAAGAAATGTAGGAGGTGCATCCTCTAACATTCCTCTCAAGGTTAACACCTCAGGTGTTATTCCCATCATCTTTGCACAATCAATTCTCACACTTCCTCTTATTATTACACAGTTCGCTAAGCCGACAGGTACTAATAGTGTATGGGCTGAGATTTTAAATTACTTTAATTCAAATAAGTGGTGTGTACCCGGACAGATCAAGTATACAGCAGGTATGCTGCTTTATATCGCAATGGTAATCTTCTTTGCTTACTTCTATACATCAATTACCTTCAATCCTTTGATGGTATCTGATAATCTGAAGAGACAGGGTGGATTCATTCCCGGTATACGTCCCGGAAAGCCCACCAGCGATTATTTGAACAAAGTACTCAATTATATCGTATTCATTGGTGCAATCGGACTTATCATCATCTGCATACTTCCTTATATTTTCAGTGGAGTATTCGGAGCTGATGTTGCTACCACCGGTACGAGCCTTATCATTATCGTAAGCGTTGTTATCGAAACTGTTAAACAGATTGAGTCTATGATGCTTGTAAGAAATTATAAGGGATTTTTAGAGAATTAAGGTATTGGTTATCACGAAGCCACGCTTTATGCGTGGCTTTCCGTGGTATTTGAAAACAAATGAGGCGAGACGTGATCGAAATATGCTGATCGCGTCGTTAGGAGGTACAGATGAAGATTATTATGTTAGGTGCACCCGGAGCGGGTAAGGGTACTCAGGCTAAGATGCTTGCCGAGAAATATAAGATTCCTCATATTTCCACCGGTGACATCTTCAGAGCAAACATCAAGAACGGAACCGAGCTTGGCCGGCAGGCTAAAGAATACATGGACAAGGGACTTCTTGTTCCCGATGAGCTTACCGTTAAGATCCTTCTTGACAGAGTAGCTCAGGCAGATTGTTCGGACGGATATGTTCTTGACGGATTCCCCCGCACAATTCCTCAGGCTGAGGTGCTTGACGAGGCTCTTACAAAGCTCGGAGAAAAGATCGACTTTGCGATCAATGTTGATGTTCCCGATGAGAATATTGTAAAGAGAATGTCCGGAAGACGTGCCTGCTTAAAGTGCGGAGCTACATATCACATCGAGCATATTCCTCCCAAGAAGGAAGGAATCTGTGACACTTGCGGAAGCGAGCTTGTACTCAGAGATGATGATAAGCCCGAGACTGTTCTGAGCAGACTTAAAGTATATCACGATCAGACACAGCCTCTTATCGATTTCTATACAGCCAAAGGGGTATTAAAGACTGTAGACGGAACAGTAGATATGAAGGATGTATTTAGTGCCATCGTAAAGATACTTGGATAAAAGTTTTTATGATAACCATTAAAAATGAAGAACAGATAGCACTTATGAGAGAATCCTGTAGGCTTCTCGGAATAGTGCATAAAGAACTCGAAGGCTTCTTACGTCCGGGGATTTCCACTCTGGACGTAGATTCTTTCGGTGAATCCTTAATAAGGAAACTTGGCGGGATACCTAATTTCAAGAACTACAATGGTTTTCCCGCCGCAATTTGTGTCTCGATAAATGACGAAGTGGTTCATGGAATACCCAAAGCCGACAGGATCATTAAGGACGGAGATATAGTAAGTCTTGACTGCGGCCTTATATATAAAGGCTATCATTCGGACGCAGCAAGGACACATGCTGTTGGAGATGTTTCCGATAATGTAAAGGCTTTGATCAGAGATACCGAAAAGAGCTTTTGGGACGGGATCAAAATGGCAAAAGCCGGTAATCATCTTTATGATATATCCAATGCCATTGCGGGAAGTCTTCTTGACGGAGGATACGGTATTGTCAGAGACCTTACGGGACACGGGATAGGAACTCATCTGCATGAGGATCCTTCAATTCCGAACTTCGAGATGAGAAGAAGAGGACCGAAATTAAAACAGGGAATGACATTGGCCATTGAGCCTATGGTTACACTTGGAACTGATGATGTTGAGTGGCTTGATGATGACTGGACCGTTGTAACGGCTGACGGATCATGGGCCTCACATTATGAAAACACCATCCTGATAACGGACGGCGAACCTGAAGTGCTTACCCTAGAACCTGTATAATAATAAGAAAAAATGATCGATTGCAAAGACGCAATCTGCTGAAGAAGACGCGAATGCGTCGCTAGGAGAATGAAATGTCAAAGAGTGATGTTATTGAAATTGAAGGAGTTGTTGTTGAGAAGCTTCCCAACACCATGTTCAAAGTTGAACTTGAGAACGGACATCAGGTCCTTGCTACTATCAGTGGAAAGCTTCGTCAGAATTTCATCAGAATACTTCCCGGCGATAAGGTAACTATGGAGCTTTCTCCCTACGACCTTACCAAAGGAAGAATCATCTGGAGAGACAAGTAAAAAAGTGCTTGCATTATTGCGCGCACTATGATAATATGTTAAACGGTCTTTTTTGAAAGGAGGGCTTTGAAGATGAAGGTTAGAAGTTCAGTAAAACCGATTTGCGAAAAGTGCAAAGTCATCAAGAGAAAAGGACGCATTATGATCATCTGCGAGAATCCGAAACATAAGCAGAGACAGGGATAATCTTACACCTCGGGAGTGATAAAGACTTCCGTAATTGTAAGTTACTTCCTGATACTTTTTGTTTTCTACTACATATTATAGGAAACATTAAGACGGATCGGAATCGCAAAAGCGTCCGGTTGGACCGAATGGTCCCAATCATCTAGTAACCGCATGTAAATCATGCAAATGTATCAAATGGAGGAAAAAGAAAAATGGCTCGTATCGAAGGTGTAGATTTACCCAGAGAGAAAAGAATCGAGATCGGTCTTACCTACATTTATGGTATTGGAAGAGCTACCTCAAACAGAATCCTTGCTGAGTGTGGCGTTAACCCTGATACCAGAGTAAGAGATATCACCGATGACGAAGTTAAGAAGATTACCGAAGCAATCGACAAGCTCGGAGTTATGGTAGAAGGTGACCTCAGAAGAGAGATCGCTCTTAATATCAAGACTCTTCAGGAGATTGGATGCTATCGTGGAATCCGTCACAGAAAGGGACTTCCCGTTCGTGGACAGAACACCAAGAACAACGCTCGTACCCGCAAGGGACCTAAGCGTACCGTTGCTAACAAGAAGAAGTAATTTTTCTATAGCAAAATAAGTAACAAATGTTAAACGGTGCCCGGAGTAATTTAAGGGCACATAAATCGAAAAAGCGGATAATCCGTTAGAAAGTAGGTTAGTTTAAAATGGCAACTAAAGCAACAGCAGCAGCCAAGAAGGCTACAAAAAGACGTGTAAAGAAGAACGTTGATCACGGCCAGGCACATATCCAGGCATCATTCAACAACACAATCGTAACTATTACAGACGCAGAAGGTAATGCTCTCAGCTGGGCAAGCGCAGGCGGACTTGGATTCAGAGGATCTAGAAAGTCTACTCCTTACGCAGCTCAGGTTGCAGCAGAGACCGCTACCAAGGCAGCTACTATCCACGGCCTTAAGACCGTTGATGTATTTGTTAAGGGACCCGGCTCAGGACGTGAAGCAGCTATCCGTGCTCTTGCAGCAGCAGGACTTCAGGTTCTCTCCATTAAGGATGTTACCCCTGTTCCTCACAACGGATGCAGACCTCCCAAGCGTCGTCGTGTATAATCGTTTCAGATTATTTATTTGTAACTAGAAATTGTTGGAAGAAGACACCGATTGTCGGTGCTGTAAACAAACATTGAAAGGAAAACTAAAATGGCAGTTAATCGTACCCCCGTCCTTAAGAGATGCAGAGCTCTTGGTATTGAGCCCGCTGTTCTCGGTTATGACAAGAAATCTAACAGACAGCCTCACAACGCCGGAAGAAAGGTAAGTGAGTATGGACTTCAGCTCCGTGAGAAGCAGAAGGCAAAGTTTATCTATGGCGTTCTTGAGAAGCCTTTCCGTAACTACTATGACAAGGCTGATATGATGAAGGGAATGACCGGTGAAAACCTTATGGTCCTTCTTGAGTCAAGACTTGACAACGTTGTATTCCGTATGGGATTCGCAAGAACCCGTAAGGAGGCTAGACAGATTGTAGGTCACAAGCATGTTCTTGTTAACGGAAAGCAGGTTAATGTACCTTCATATCTCGTTAAGGCAGGAGATGTTATAGAAATCAGAGAGAAATCAAAGTCTCTTAACCGTTATAAGGAAATCGTTGAGGTTACCGGCGGAAGACTTACTCCCGATTGGATTGACGTTGATATCGACGCACTTAAGGGAACCATCAAGAATCTTCCTACCAGAGAGCAGATTGATGTTCCTGTAAACGAGATGCTTATCGTCGAGTTGTATTCAAAATAATAACTTTTAAGTCTTATAAAGCAACTTGTTCACGATTTGTTCCCAGAAGGAGGGTATTAGCGTGTTTGATTTTGAAAGACCCAATATTGAGATTGTGGAGATTTCGGAAGATAAGAAGTATGGCAAATTTGTCATTAAGCCTCTTGAAAGAGGATATGGTATCACGCTTGGTAATTCACTTCGCAGAATTATGCTCTCTTCACTTCCCGGAGCTGCTGTAAGCCAGGTTAAGATCGACGGCGTTCAGCATGAGTTTTCTACTATTCCGGATGTGAAGGAAGATGTTACTGAAATCATCATGAACATCAAGAGCATCGCTATCAGAAATACCAGCGAGAGCCAGGAGCCTGTTACCATCACTATCGATTATGAAGGTGAAGGTGTTGTAACCGCTGCTGATATTCAGCACGATTCCGAGATTGAGATTCTCAATCCTGAGCAGCCTATCGCTACTCTTTGCGGTAAGCATGCAAAGCTCTATATTGAGATGACTGTTACCTCCGGAAGAGGTTACGTAAGCTCCGACAAGAACAAGAATGAGAACACCTCTATCGGTGTTATCTCAATCGATTCTATCTACACTCCTGTTGAGCGTGTAAACATTTCAATAGAGAACACCCGTGTAGGTCAGAGCACAGATTTTGATAAACTTACTATTGATGTATATACCAATGGGGCACTTGCTCCCGATGAGGCTGTAAGCCTTGCAGCTAAGGTGCTTTCAGAGCACTTAAGCCTCTTCATCAATCTTTCCGAGAGCGCTCAGAACGCTTCCTTTATGCAGGAGCTTCCTGAGAACAACTCAGATAAGGTTATTGAGATGAGCATTGAAGAGCTTGAGCTTTCAGTTCGTTCTTTCAACTGCTTAAAGAGAGCAAACATCAATACTGTTCGTGAGCTTTGCGAGAAGACTCCCGATGAGATGATCAAGGTTCGTAACCTTGGAAGAAAGTCTCTTGAAGAAGTACTTCAGAAGCTTAGCGATCTCGGCCTTTCACTTAAGAATGCCGAGGAGTAGTAGAAGGCAGCACATATTTGTGTTTTCGTGATGGGGTAATTCCAATGGGTTCCTGTTGCGAAATCCTATATGGCATATAAAACATTCGGTAAGTAAGTCCAATGAGCGTGGCCGGATGTACCATGTAAAGGAGAATATAAAATGGCTAAGTACAGAAAGCTTGGCAGAACCTCTTCACAGAGAAAGGCTCTGCTCAGAAACCAGGTAACCGCACTTCTTAACAACGGAAAGATCGTTACTACCGATGCTAAGGCAAAGGAAGTTAAGAAGATCGCTGAAGGTCTTATCGCTCTCGCTGTTAGAGAGAAGGACAACTTTGAAACTGTTAAGGTTACCGCAAAAGTTGCCCGCAAGGACAAGGACGGAAAGCGCGTAAAGCAGATCGTTGACAAGAATGATCCTACTAAGGTTCTTGCTGAGTCACATCGTGACAAGGATGGCAAGATCGTTCGTATCGAGAACGGTGTTACTGTTACCGTTTATGACGAAGTAGAGAAAGAGATCAAGAAGGATCTTCCTTCAAGACTTCACGCAAGACGTCAGATGCTTAAGGTTCTTTACCCTGTAACAGAGGTTCCTACCGAGAACAAGGGTAAGAAGAAGGCTACCAAGGAAGTTGATCTTGTTGCAAAGCTCTTTGATGAGATCGCTCCTAAGTATGCAAACCGTAATGGTGGTTACACCAGAATCATCAAGATCGGTCAGAGAAAGGGCGACGGCGCTCTTGAGGTTGTTCTTGAGCTTGTATAATCTACATAAGATTACTAAACCGAGTCGGAATTCCGACTCGGTTTTTCTTTGCTTTATTAAAGCAATACTAATTGGATTATTTTCGCAGTAATTGTTCGTTTCTCTTATCTCTTTATTCTTCTTTAATTGTAATATGTTTATTTAAATGGTATATTAAAGTTTATGGGTGATAAATACGATTGGAAAAAGATAATACAGATGGTTGCTATTATCGGTGTACTTTGCCTTTTTGTGGGCGTGTTTACAAGGATAATGCAAAAGAACCAGACGAGCTTATCGGATTACGCCGTTAAGAATCCAGAGATTGCCCTTGCGCAAAGTGAGAATTCCGAAGAAAGCAAAAACGAGGATGCAAGCCAGGATAGCTCTGAGGAAAACAGCGAAGAGAGCAGCTTAGACAGTACCAAAGAAGGCAGCAAGGATACGATAACACAGAGCGGCAAAGAAAGCGGCAAAGAAGACGCCGGTGCAGATAAGCCTAACGATGATGCAGATGCATTTTACTACACAGATTTAGAAGAAGGCTACAAATTCCACATTCTTTACTATAACAGTACAAAGGAAGTATGTACTGCTGAGATTGTTGCTTCTCCGGAGGACCCTTACAATGCTTTGGAAATCTGCTATGACCTGTTTAAGGCAGAGCATATTTTTGAAGACGTATCTAAGCTCCAGGAGTTTTTTGATAAGTTGTAATAAACAGGTTTTAAGATGGAAATAGTTAAAGCTAAAGATGTTGTATTTGAATATATAAGGCGCGATGATGAGGGAGAGGTTGTGGGTATAACAACCGCTGTCGATCATGTGAGTCTTGGCATAGAAAAGGGAGATTTTATCGCTATACTCGGTCACAACGGATCCGGCAAGTCTACCCTGGCCAAGCATTTTAATGCGATACTCGTACCTGAGGAAGGCAGCGTAATTGTAGACGGAATCGATACTTCGGATTCCGACAAAATCTGGGATGTAAGACAGAGCGCAGGTATGGTATTTCAAAATCCCGACAACCAGATAATCGGACAGGTTGTTGAGGAGGATGTGGGCTTTGGCCCCGAAAACATCGGCGTACCTACTGACGAGATCTGGGAAAGAGTGGAAAAGAGTCTTAAAGCCGTAGGAATGTATGAGTTCAGGAAAAACTCTCCTAACAGACTTTCCGGAGGCCAAAAGCAACGTATCTCCATAGCCGGAGTTCTTGCGATGAAACCCAAGTGCATAATACTCGACGAGCCTACGGCGATGCTCGATCCCAAGGGCAGAAAAGAAGTACTTGAAGCGGTTCATGAGCTCAACAAAAAAGAGGGAGTTACCGTAATCCTTATTACCCACTATATGGAAGAGGTTATAGATGCGGATAAGGTGTTTGTTATGGATGGGGGAAAGGTTGTAATGCAGGGAACACCGAGGCAGATTTTCTCCCTCGTTGAGGATTTAAAGAGTCTAAGACTCGATGTACCTCAGGTTACGCTCCTTGCCTACGAGCTTAAAAAGAAGGGACTAAATCTTCCGGATGGGATTTTAACTACGGATGAGCTTGTGGAGAATCTTCTGGCTCTGAAAAGAAATTGAGGAACAGTATGTCACTGATAGTTGATCATATTTCATATATTTACGACAAGGATTCAGGCCTGCCTACGGTGGGGCTTGATGATGTCAGCTTAAGTATCCCGGATGGCCAGTTTATCGGAGTTATCGGCCATACAGGCTCGGGTAAGTCTACTTTGATGCAGCATTTAAACGGACTTATCAAGGCTACAAAGGGCTCTATTTATTACAATGGCGAGGATATCTACGATAAGGGATACGACCTTAAAAAATTACGCAGTAAGGTGGGTCTTGTGTTCCAGTATCCCGAGCACCAGCTTTTTGCGGAAACAGTATTTGCGGATGTTTGTTACGGTCCGGGGAACCTTGGACTTAGTAAGAAGGACGCGGAGCTTCGTGCCTACGATGCTTTAAGAAAAGTCGGATTTCCTGAGGAACTGATATTTACGTCTCCATTCGATCTGTCCGGCGGGCAAAAAAGAAGAGCGGCTATAGCGGGCGTCCTTGCTATGAAGCCGGAAATCCTTATCCTTGATGAGCCCACAGCGGGCCTTGATCCCAAGGGAAGGGATGAAATCCTCGGGATGATAAAAGAGCTTCAGCAAAAGGAGAAGATGACGATTCTTCTTGTGTCCCATTCTATGGATGATGTTGCACAGTACGTTGACAGGATTGTTGTAATGAACCATGGAAAGGTTTTTTTGGACAATACGCCACAGGTAGTCTTTTCACATTACAAGGAACTTGAAGAGATCGGTTTATCCGCTCCTCAGGTCACATATATTATGCACGCTTTGTCGGAGAACGGGCTTGACGTTAAGTGCGATGTAACAACTATACAGGAGGCTGCGGAGGAGATTGCGGCCTGCTTTAAGAATAATTAGGAAATACATAAAACATGCTACGAGATATTACATTAGGTCAGTATTATCAGACCGAAAGCGTTATACACAGATTGGATCCCAGAGTAAAGCTCCTCGGAACAATACTTTTCTTTATTTCGCTTTTTTGTTTTAAAAACCCGGTGGGGTACGCGATTGCTATAATTTTCCTCGCTGTAGTCATATTTCTTTCAAAGGTTCCTTTCCTTTATATGGTAAGGGGAATGAAAGCGATCATCTTTTTGATGGTCTTTACTTCCCTGGTAAATCTCTTTGCAACAAAAGGAGATGCCGTCTGGTCATTTTGGAAGATTACGATAACAAGGCAGGGTATAATTATGGCGATTACGATCGCGGTAAGGATAAGCCTTCTTATCATCGGTTCGTCAATAATGACACTTACAACTACGCCGAACCATTTAACCGACGGAATGGAAAAGGGACTGAGATTTCTAGGGGTTATCAAGGTGCCTGTGCATGAGATCGCTATGATGATGTCCATCGCTCTAAGATTTATACCGATACTACTTGAGGAGACGGACAAGATCATGAAAGCCCAGCTTGCAAGAGGAGCAGATCTTGAGAGCGGAAATGTCTTTAAGAGAGTAAAGGCGATGGTACCGATTCTTGTCCCTCTCTTTATATCGGCCTTCAGACGCGCAAATGACCTTGCTACGGCTATGGAGGCAAGATGTTACCATGGAGGTGACGGAAGGACCAAAATGAAGCCCTTAAAGTATCAAAAAAGGGATGCCATAGCTTACATAATTCTGGTTTTATATTTTATGTTAAGCATTTTCCTCGGAAGACTCTGGATTTTTAATATTATGTAAACCAAGAAAGATAATGAGACGGATCAGATTAAAAGTTGCCTATGACGGTACTTCATACCACGGATGGCAGATACAGAAAAACCAAATAACAATCGAAAGCAAGCTAAATGAGGCTATCTCAGACCTTCTTTCTACTGAAATAAGCGTCATCGGGGCAAGCCGTACCGACGCCGGCGTACATTCTATGGGGAATGTAGCTGTTTTTGACTGCGAGAGCCCTATCCCTGCGGAGAAATTTGCAGGGGCTATAAATGCAAGACTTCCGCAGGATATAAGGGTATTAAAATCGGACGAGGTGGATGAAAACTGGCATCCAAGAAAGCTAGGCTGCAGGAAGACATACGAATACCGTATTTCTACAGGAAAGGTTCAGCTCCCAACAAAGAGGCTTTACTCGCATTTTACGTACCACAGTCTTAACGTTACAGCTATGCAAAAAGCGTGTGATGCCTTCCTTGGAGAACATGATTTTTCTGCCTTCTGTGCCGCCGGTTCCCAAGCAGAGAGCATGGTCAGAACTATATACGAGCTTGAAGTTATCCCTGTAAGTTCGATACTTTCTGACGGTTCTAAAACAGACGGGTCCGCCGAAAAGGAATCGACGGATTATTTGCTTACGGAAGGTGATGTGATCATAAGAGTTACGGGAAACGGATTTTTGTACAATATGGTCAGGATAATCGCGGGGACTTTAATGGATGTAGGATGCGGAAAAAAACACCCGGAGGATATTCCGGATGTTTTGAAATCTCTCGACAGAAGAAAGGCAGGACCTACGCTTCCCGCCTGCGGTCTGATGCTTATTGGTTACCGATATGATTGTGATTTTTGATATAAGTTATAAATTCATCCTTTGGCAGGGGCTTTGAGAAAAAGAATCCCTGTATATAATCGCAGCGCAGATCCGCAAATCTTTGGAGGATCTCGGCGCTTTCAACACCTTCAACAACAATCTTCATACCGAGGGATTTGATCATCTTGACTGTATTGTCGAGGACGATGTCCCTTCTGATACTACGCTGGACATTGACGAAAGACTTGTCCAGCTTTATTATGTTGAAATTCATACTGGAGACTCTGTCCATATTAGAGTATCCCGTACCGAAATCATCAAGGGAGAAAGAAATGCCGTAGGATTCGAGGGCCTTCATATTCTCAAGCAGGGAATCCTGGGAGCTGACGGCGGCAGTTTCCGTGATCTCAAGATTAATCTTTGAGGGATCCACATTAAACCTTTTCATTATGTCTATGATCTCGCTGTAAAGGTCGCCTCGCATACACTGAACTGCGGAGAGATTGACCTCGATATAGTCGACGCCAAGGTTACTGAACTCGGGGCTGTTTATAAATGAACATACCTCCTCAAGAACAAATGCGCCGATACGGTGGATTGCCCCACTTTTTTCCGCAGCGGGGATAAAAAACTCGGGAGAAATGTATCCGAAATGCTCATCATAGAGTCTGATCAGAGCTTCGGCAGAGTTAAACTTGTCCTCGCGTATTGAGTAGATCGGCTGATAATAAACCTCGAAGCCCCTTGTGTTTATAGCGTTCTCGATGATGGTATCGACCTGTCTGATAAGGTTGTAGTGGTTCTTGGCGTAAAGCTCCGAAGCGTAAACAACCTCTCCTGTAAAATAGCTGGATTCAAGATCGTTTTGGAATGCAAAAAGGGATTCCGCGTCGGGGATATCTTCGGGAAGCTTTGATACGCAAGTGATGGCGTCAAGGTTAAGCTCGATCCCGCTAAACTCCAAGGGAACGGTAAACATATTGTTTAAAAAGTGGGCTATAAAAGCAGTCTTGTCGAACTTTCGATAGTCCATCTCAAGGCAGAATTTTCCATCGCCTAAATAATAGCATTCTGCAAAATAATCATTAATATGATTTGCGGAAAGTATGCGCCCTGAGACTACGCGGAGTATCTTTACGATTCCTTCATATCCGACGATGTTTTCAATCAAAGAATAGTTTGTGATATTGATAAGGATCAGCTCTAAGGGCTTCCCGTTTTTAAGGCAGCGTTTTACCACATCGGCACAGGCTTTTTTGTTGCTGAGGCCCGTTTCCGTATCCAGGATATCCTCGGGACGGCTGACAAGTGTTGAGCAAAGAAGCAGGGACATTGCATTTGCGAACATCTCAACTAAAAGCTCAGGGAAGAAAAACTGTACGACTACCGCTATCAGCATCAGCGGGATGAGACTGGATATGGCGAGGCTGCTCTTTAGGCCGAGGGATTTTCCGTACTTTACGGTAAGCCTGACGATATGGGCTACATAGATGGCTGCTGAGATATAAAGTGTGAAAAATAAGGGGCCGCGTGTGTAAGCAAAATCCGAGTTAAAGTAAAATATCCAATGGGTAAAAGGATTGATAAGAGTAAGAGCGGTTATAACAAAAAACGGTGCAACAAAAAGTAAATGTCTGTAGCCACGCATAATATAATCGGTATCGGTCATTATCATCAGGTAGATCGTATAGAACGGAGTAGACAGATTGTGAATGATGATGTATGAGGAATTGGCGATGTAGCGAAGAAATGTGGGGATATTAGGATTCCCGTCAAAGGCAACAGAAAAGATATCCGCAATTATACAAATTCCGGTTACCATAAGCAGATTCATGAACCATCTGTTCAGACGCCCTTTAGTGAGACCACGGACATAGCGGGTGAAGATCAGAATCGCCAAAACTATTAACGCACAAAAATCAAAATATAATAATTTCATGGGGAGATTATAGCATATTTTGTTAAAAATAACCATATTTCGGGTGTGAAAGACCCAAAAGACTTGAAAAATGTACTAATTTTTTTTATAATTTTGATTAGTGATACTAAAGGGGGATCCTTATGACACTGACCGAACTTATAAGCCAGAAAGAAGGAGTTTTCGTTCTTTACTGGTATGACTTGCAGGACGAACTGGTATCCAGGGTTTGTTACCCCGAGGTTATCAGCGATGATACCATCGTTCTTCTTAATGAGAATATAGAAACTATGGCGGACAGAAATCTTTTCTGCCTTGTCTATGAAGAGTTGTCTTCAAATCATGTCTATGTTTTCAATAAGGGTGCGCTTATAAACACAGACAAGGTGCTTTTAAAATCCGACGATCTGTCGGTTTCCGAGAGCGATAAGCGTATGTTTTACCGCTATGGGATCTCTACGGATCTTGTCCTTATGAATAAGCATCACCATGAGCGAGTTAAGCTCAATAATATTTCTTACACAGGAGTGAATATCACAACGGATATTCCTCTTAAGATGGGTGAAGAGATCATGCTCTACGATCCTTCTGAAGTCGTCCCCGTCTATATTCCCGGAGAAGTTGTTTATATTGAAAGAGAGAATAATTACGGCATTATGATCTGCGGTAATTACGATCATATTAACCGTATCGTTGTACCGAAGATTATTTAATCCAAGATTTACACAGACAGCTTGTTTGTGCATAATATCGGAAATCTTGAGATAATATTGGCAGGATGAACATATGAGAGATATCAGCAGCTTAAGACCTGACATAGAAAAATGCTCAGAGGGGCACAAGAGCCTTGTGCTTGAGATAAACAGACTTCTTGATCTCTACCAAAGAGAGATGGAAGCCTTAGAAGCGGTGTATGATGTCATGGGGGCGAAGCCATGGTACATTGACTTTGACGATTACGGAAACATCACCCGCTGCGAGTGGAGCGATAATTACAGGAAAAAGCTGGGCTTTACCGATGAGAATGATTTCCCCAACTCCATCGAATCCTGGATCGGGATAATCGTGGATGATGACAGGGAGATGGTGCTCGAGAAGTTTTGGGCGGCAATAAAGGATCCCACCGGAAAGACCCATTTTGACGTAAAATACAGAGGACGCAAGAAGGACGGAACCATCAGATTCTTCCGTACCGCCGGAGTTGTGCGTCTCCACGACGATAAGTCATCAAACAGCTTTATCGGTATCTCCTACGACGATACGCTTAATCATAAAAGTCTTAGCGGACTTAAGGAACAGTACGAGATAGTAGAGGCTTTAAGCCGCGACTATCTGAACGTATTTATGGTTGATATTCCCGGAAAGACAGCCACAATCCTTAAACTTGACGGATATGTAACCGAGGGCTTTGGGGATAAGGAGAAAAAGAGCTATCCCTACGAACCCTTCGCGGCTCAGTATATAAAGGACAGAGTATACGAGGAAGACAGAGGTGCACTTACCAAGGCTATGTCACTCGAGAAGGTTAAGGAGATGCTCGCCGAGAACGACGAGTATGTGATGGGATATAGGGCTGTCGATAAGGGCGAGATCCATTATTATCAGTTTACTTATCTGAAGCTGCAGACGGATGAAGGGGATGAAAAGGTTATTGCCGGATTTAAAAATATCGACGGAATTGTTGAATCCGCAAAGGAAAGGGCGCTCCTTAAAGAACTTTCCGAGAGAGACTCTATGACCGGAATTTTAAACAGAGGATTCGGAGAAAAGACCGCTACCCAGATCCTTGGCGGCGATAATAAAGGAATGTTCTGTATACTTGATATCGATGATTTCAAACATGTAAACGATACATACGGCCATAATACCGGTGATAAGGTTATAAAGAAAGTCGCTACTTCCCTGGAAGAGGCCTTTGGCGAGGAAAGCGTTGTTTTCAGACTTGGCGGTGATGAGTTCGCCGTACTTAAAAAAGACGTTGCTTCAAAAGAAGAGGCAAAGACCTACATAGATAAGTTTTTTGATATCATAGATCACCATTCCATAGATGAACTTAAGGGCTCAAAGTTTTTTGCAAGTGTAGGGGTAGGGCTCTTTAGCGAAGCGGATAAGGATTTTGAGGAACTCTATAAAAAGGTTGACAGCTGCGTTTATGTCAGCAAAAAGACGAAGGGCAATATCCTCACGTTTTCCGAGTAATTGTTAAAATTGCATAAATAAGTATATGGATTGTATTGACTGTTGCACAAAAGATGTTATAATCTAATCAAAGTTAGTGATAACTAACTATACTGATAATTAATGTTAACGTCTTTTGTGCTTTTTCTTTTTTAAAGGGAGAGCGTGGAAAAGCATTATACTTAAAACTATCGGAAAGAGGTGACAACTATGTATCTTCAGGTAGCACAGGGAATCTTGATACCTTTTATCGGAACTACGCTTGGCTCAGCCTGCGTACTGTTTATGAGGCAGAAACTAAATGCAAAGGTTCAAAGAGCTCTTACGGGATTTGCCGCCGGAGTTATGGTGGCGGCATCAATATGGAGCCTTATTATGCCGGCTATGGAGCAGTCAGCAGGAATGGGAAAGCTTTCATTTATCCCCGCGGCGGTAGGTTTCTGGATCGGAATACTTTTCTTACTATTACTTGATAGGGTCATTCCACATATGCACCTTGATAATAGCAAGGAAGGTGTAAAGAGCAGACTGCCGAGGACAACGATGCTTGTTCTTGCGGTAACGCTGCATAATCTTCCGGAAGGAATGGCTGTTGGCGTTGTTTATGCCGGATTCCTCTCGGGTAACACAGGTATAACGGCGCTTGGAGCCTTAGCTCTTTCACTCGGAATCGCTATCCAGAATTTCCCCGAGGGAGCTATTATCTCTATGCCGCTTAAGGCAGAGGGAATGAGCAAGAAAAAGGCTTTTCTTATGGGAACTTTGTCAGGAGTAGTTGAGCCTTTGGGAGCGCTTCTTACTATTCTTGCGGCGCAGTTTTTTGTACCTATCCTGCCTTATCTTCTGAGCTTCGCGGCCGGCGGAATGATGTATGTTGTGGTTGAGGAGCTTGTTCCGGAGATGGCAGAGGGAGAGCACTCAAATATCGGAACCATCATGTTCGCACTGGGGTTTACGGTTATGATGGCACTTGATGTTGCACTTGGTTAAAAGAAAGGTAAAAAATCAGTATGAAAAAGAAAATAGCAGCGGCGTTTTTTTCAGTAGCGCTTATGGCCTCGTCCCTTACAGGATGCGGCGAGCTTGGAGAGCTCGTGGAAGATACGGGATCGGAGCAGACACAGGAGGCAATTCAGGAAGGGCTTGATACCTTCTCTGATGCATTGGACAGCATAATCGGAGAAAGTGAAGACGTTTCACAAAGCACTTCTGATATCGAAAACGTTACGGGAAATACAGTTGAAGATAACGCGGAAGCAGATACTTCAGAGGCAGATACATCAGAGACGCAAGCCGGGGACGCAGGCAGCGTAAGCGAAGGAGAAAGCGCTGCGGATGCAGAAAATACGGACGATACCTGGCCTGTGGATATGTCTACATATGAGATCAAGGTTCTTTCCATAGGAGATCCCGCACCTGACTTTACAGCAACGCTTACAAACGGTGAAACATTCACTCTTTCGGAGCATAAAAGCGATGTGGTGCTTATAAACTTTTGGGCAACCTGGTGCGGACCCTGCGTTAGCGAGATGCCTGAACTTCAGGAGCTTTCCGACGAAGGAATCGAGAACTTCGAGCTTATCTGTATAAACTGCGGAGAGGAAGCCGGTATCGTTGACAAGTTTGTGGAGAAAAAGAAGTTTGATATGAATATTGCATATGATACGGATTACGCTATCGGGAATTATTTCCCCACACAGTTTATTCCCTACACTCTTATAATCAAGGACGGAATCATCTACGATATGTATGATGGTGTACCTTCAAAAGGAGCATACGATACTTATAAACTTGTAGTAGAAAGACTATTGAAAAATTAGATTGATAAAAAAGTATAGGGCGAACAAAAACGGCTAACCTTTGCAGGCTAGCCGCTTTATTATACCTTCAAAAACTATTTGGTAGTTTAGTTAATCAGTAAACATCTCTTAAACCTTAAAGAAAGCAACGTTTTTCTTAAGGGTATCGGAGATGTCGCCGAGCTCATCCGCTTCGGTAACGATTCCGCCCATATTTGAAGTAAGCTGAGTGATGGAAGCGCTGGTTTCCTGGGTTGATGCGGCGTACTCCTCGGAGAGACTTGAGAGGGAGTCGACAGATCCCATGATCTTTTCCTTACCTTCGGTCATCTGGTCTACGAGAGAAGCGATTTCCTTGTTTCCTTCCTCTGTTTCTGTAAGAAGAGCAAGCATCTCGTCAAAGGCAACACTCATCTGCTCAAGAGCAGTGGCTTCGTTTGTGGTAGCTTCCTTGATGCTTGAAGTGAGATTTCTGTTCTCGTTGGAGTATGTGGTTATAGTGCTGAGCATATTTGTGATCTGGCCGGCCATCTGGTTTGACTCTTCGGCAAGACCCTTAATATTGTCGGCAACAACTGCAAAGCCCTTGCCCGCTTCTCCTGCTCTTGCAGCCTCGATGGAAGCGTTGAGAGCAAGGAGGTTGGTCTGGCTTGCGATGGAAATGATTCCTTCGGCTGCCTTGGAAATCTCGTCTACGACGTCAGCGGTCTTTCCTACAGAATCAGCAACCTGACCTGCTTTTGCGTCGGTAAGTTCATCAGCCTTTCTGATCTCGCCGAGCTGCTTCTGGAGGGCGATCGACTGTTCGTAGAGAAGCTTAACCTTTTCAAGGTTACTTGCGGTGGCGCTTTGTACTTTGTCGATGCTTTCACCGATATCAACCGTGATCTGAGCTGTGGTCTGTACGTCCTCAGCCATAGTCATAGCGCCCTCGGCAAGTTCGCCGACTGCAGTTGAGATATTGGTTGTATTTTCCTCGGAAGAGGAGATGCTCTGTTTTGTATTTGAAGCCTTTTCGTTGACCGTATCGGCGGAATCGATAACAAGCTTGAGGGAATCCTGAAGCTTGCTGCGCATATCCTCCAAAGAGTACTCAACGGTATAGAATTCGTTGAATATACTCTCAGTCTTTACCTCGGATACAAAGTCGCCGCCGGACATATTGCCGACACCCTTAACAATGTACTGAAGACTCTTGCGCATCATAATGATCACAACGATAACTGATGCCGCAATGACCAGGGCAATAACTCCGAAGGCCAAGGAGCTTACGATGATCCTTGCTACGTTTCCCTTTTCCTGAGAAGCCTTTTCGGCAATTGCCCAGCTTTCTGTGATATCGGTCATACCGGAGATGGATTCTCTTGCAGCTTCAAAGTACTGCACAAAGAGAGCGTAGTCGCCGTTGTCACTTGCTACTTCGTAGCAAGAATCCCAAAGATTAAAGCCTTCGATAAACTCGTTGTAATATTCTTCAAAATTCTTGTCCTCAACCTTCGTACCGGTAATGAGGGAGGGATTCTTTGAAGCGATGTTTTTGGCTTCTTCGATTCTGTCGAGGGTCTGCTGCCTGTTATCGACATAGTCGCCGATGTATCCGTCAAGTAGTTCCTGCATAAGATCGGGCGGAACATCTGAGGGCGCTAATTTAATGTCGTGGTACTGAACTGCCGCGATCATTGACTGGTAAAAGTCACGGTCGGCATTGATAAGATCAGAACTGATAGTGTAGAGATTGTTGAAATAGAGCTCCTCATCAGAACTTGAGGTACTCATGATCTGGCCTGTGAAAAATCCGATGCTTCCGATGAGCATAAGGATAAGTAGGCCGAATGAAACAAATAGCGAGGCTGTAATGGTAAGTGCTTTTTTCTTCATATAGTGTGTCCTCCTATATCATAAAGTAAAAACTTGAAGAGACTAAACTGTAAGACATCAAAACAAAAAGAAATCTGCAATTATGTAAGAGCAATTGCTATTTAATTGATTATGCTATTCTACCATATTTTGCCGTATTATGATAGTATTTATGTATATAAAATTTCTGTAAATTATTGCAAAAACAAGGCGACTAAAGCGGTAAAAAAATATGAAAAAAAACAGGCTGAAAACAATTACGGCAATTTGCATATTAACCATTGGAACGGGAGCAGTCATCTACGGATCGCTTACGGGAGGATTTAAAGATGTTTGGCAAAAAGCAGTCATCATCTGTAACGAGTGTATAGGACTGGGGTGAGATCATGGAAAAGATAAAGAAAAACAGATTTCACCTCTCTGCAAGAAGATATACGCAGCTTCTGGCAGCAGTACTCTACAACAGTAACTTTAAAGGCTTTTTTACCGGAAAGATATTTCGCGGAGACATAAAGGGCGCCTGCGTTCCGGGCTTAAACTGCTATTCCTGTCCGGGAGCAATAGGAGCCTGCCCTCTCGGAAGCCTTCAATCCGGACTTGTAAATGCATCCTATAAGATCCCATTTTATGTAATTGGTACGCTCCTTCTTTTCGGACTTTTTATGGGAAGATTTATCTGTGGCTTTTTATGCCCCTTCGGACTGGCACAGGAGCTGCTTTCAAAGATCCCGGTACCGAAGCTTAAAAAGAATAAAGTAACAAAAGCCCTATCCTATCTTAAGTATGTGATACTTTCGGGGCTTGTTATCCTGATCCCTGTCTTTAAAGGTGTTCCGGGGTTCTGCAAATGGATATGCCCTGTGGGAACAGCGGAAGGCGGGTTCCTTCTTGCCATCACAAATGAAAACGTCAGAGCGATGCTGGGATTACTTTTTTCGTGGAAAGTTTTTGTTTTTTGCTTTATAATTATATCTTGCATGTTCGTCCACAGAGCATTTTGCAGATTTATATGTCCCTTGGGAGCGATTTACTCCTTCTTTAATCCCATAGCTTTTTTCGGGATTAAGGTTAGCACAGACAAGTGCATAGGCTGCAATGCCTGCGTCAGGGCGTGCAAGATGGATGTTAAAAAGGTTTGTGATATGGAATGTGTACACTGCGGGGATTGTATTAAGCATTGCCCTACGGGTGCCATCGGTTACGGCTTTTGGAATAAGCCCTTCACAAAACGCAAGGAGGAAAAATGATCTTTTTATTTATTGTACTTTTGCTGGTTGGATTTGTAGCCCTTATAAAGGGAGCTGATCTATTTGTAGACGGTAGTGCGGGACTTGCGAGGAACTTAAAGGTCCCTTCACTTATCATCGGACTAACCATTGTCGCTATGGGAACAAGCGCTCCGGAGCTTGCGGTATCTACCTCCGCAGCCATCGCGGGAGCCAATGAGATCGCCCTTAGCAATGTAGTCGGATCAAATTTATTTAATCTTCTTGTTGTACTTGGAGCCTGTGCGCTGTTTTGCCCCGTTCCCGTTGACAAGATCGTACTTAAGAGAGATTTCCCCATCTCCATAATCGTTACTGTTTTCGTATTTGCTGTTGTTGGAGCAAAGGCTGTTTTTAGCGGAAGCCTCTTTAAGAGCGCTATGGCAGACGAAGCCGGAATTGTTTACAGATGGACCGGAATAGTCCTTCTTATTTTCTTTATCGCTTATATTGTTTACCTTATAATCGATGCAAAACGTCATCCCGAGCCGGAGACAGATGAGGCCAAAAAGCCTTACTGGAAGTGTTTCCTCTTTATCGTACTCGGTATTGCCCTTATCGTAGGCGGCGGACAGGCTGTTGTTCAGAGCGCCAAGTATATCGCAAGAGCGGCGGGCATGACCGAGACTCTTATCGGACTTACCATAGTGGCTGTCGGAACCTCACTCCCCGAGCTTGTAACCTCCGTAGTAGCCGCAAGAAAGGGCGAGACGGGACTTGCCATCGGAAATGTTGTGGGTTCAAATATCTTTAATCTGATGCTTATCCTTGGTACATCTTCAGCGATCCACCCCGTAGGAGCAAATGTGGCATCGGTATTTGATCTGGGAATCCTTATCATCGTAAGCCTTATTGTATTTGCTTTCTCAATAAGCAAAAAGAAGATCATCCGTGCCGAAGGAATCATTATGATCCTTGTCTATGTTGCGGACGTGATCTTCGCAATTTTCAGGAAATAATCTGTCAAAAAAGCATATATTTATTAATAATTGCTAATGTTAAATATTTGACAGTTTTTAATTTACAGCCGCCCCCGGTTCGTATTAAAATGATGGTGAAGTAAAGGAACTTATCACGATCGTTTTGATCGCACCGGGGGTTTTAATGGGTACAGACAGTATAGTTAAGCCTAAGAAAAAAATTGCGGTTTTTGCGAATGCCTGGAGCGCAGAATACCTCGGCATGGTTATTGACGGACTTCAAAAGGAAGCCCAAAAAGACTGTGCTGATATTTTCGTATACACGACTTTTGTACTTCCCAACGAATCTGAGGAGATGCGTGTAAACCAGCTTAAGATCTACGACTTGCCTAATCCTAATGATTTCGACGGAGCTATAATCTTAGCTCATACATTCAACACATCGACGGAGCTCGACAAGGTCTGCTCTCTTGTTAAAAATTTCAAGATACCGACGGTTACAACCGAGATAAAGATTCCGGGACTGCCTATGGTGGGAACGGACAATTACCGCGGAATCTACGACCTTACCAACCATTTGATAGAAGAACACGGCGTTAGAAAAGTAGTCTTTGTTGAGGGAAACGAAGGCAATACGGAGTGTGCCGAAAGAAGGCGTGCTCTTGAGGATGCCCTTGAGGAGCACGGACTTGTTTTGATGGATACAGTCAGGGGCGATTTCGGATTCTATATGGCTTCCTACAATATAGAGGAGTACATTAAGAAAAATAAACCGATCCCCGATGCATTTGTCTGCGCCAACGACCTTATGGCCCTTGGCGTTATCAGCAAGCTCCATCAATACGGAAAGCGCGTTCCCGAGGATGTCATTGTCACCGGATTTGACCATGTACATGAAAGCCGTACTTCCTATCCTCTTGTTGCTACGGTATCAAGACAATGGGACAATATGGGCAAGTTCCTATACGATGAGTTAAACAATCAGATTGTAAATCCCGACCCTTCCAAGGAGATAATCTATCCTTCTGAGTTTATTCCTTCCGAGAGCTGCGGCTGTAAGCCGGAGCAGGAAGCTTACGATGCAAGGCTTGAAAGAGTACGCAATATCTACACCGAATCTACCGAGACGGATATGGTGGACTTTTTCTTCCAGAGAGTCCATATCGAAATGTCCTCCATCGGAAGTAAGGAAGAGTTCCCGGAGAGAGCGAAGTGGCAGTGGGGCCATGAGGAGTTTTTCGGAAAAGACTACTGTATCATAACCGAGCCTGAATTCTTCGAACTTGAGGATGAAGAATACTTCGAAAAGGTTACTAAATTCAGCGACCGAATGGATATCATCTACGAAAGAAGAGACGGAAAGAGCTTAGAGCTCAGACAGTACGATATCCACGGTTTCTATCCGGGATATAAGGAAGAGCCCGATAAGTCAAATATATTTGTATTTTCCGCTCTTGCGAATCTAAAGCACCTTATCGGATATGTTGCCATCAAGAACAATCCGAGAATACTTTACACTCTGCAGTTTAAGAGATGGGTAAACAACCTTGATACCCTTTTCCTTAACGTAAGGCACAATATTTTCCTTAAGAGGATAAACGAAAAGCTCCGCCAGATCTATATGACGGACTTCCTCACGGATATGTACAACCGTACAGGCTGTGAGACAGTGCTGTATAAATTTATCGAGGAAAAGAAAAAAGCCGGACAGCAGACCGTACTTCTTTTCTACGATATAAACTGTATGAAGGTAATAAACGATAAATACGGACATCTTAACGGAGATCTTGCCATCAAGGCCACGGCCAATGCGATGCGGGATTCCCTTCCTTCAAACTTTCTTCTCGGAAGATACGGCGGCGATGAGTTTATCGCCGTAGGCTGCTGGGACGGAAGCAGAAACGTAGATGAATACAGAAAAAGCTTCGGAAAAGCTCTTAAGAAGATTATGGACGGACTAAAGGTTTCCTTCAGATTATCAGCCAGCGTCGGAGATTGTCTTATCGGACCCGACAAAGAGGGAACCATCGACGATTATATAAGAGAAGCGGACGAGTCTATGTATGAAGAAAAGGAAAGAGCCCATAAAGAACTGGGTATTTCCTGAAATAAATGCCTGTCAGTATTTTGTACCTGTTAAAAGCGTATCCTTTGGCGGTACGCTTTTTGACTTTTATGCCGGTTATTTCATTACTTTTAAAAATCTTTTCTCTTTGGTATAATGAAAAGACATCTAAATACGCAAGATAAGGAGTGATGGAACATGAGAGTTAGAAAAAATGCTAACAGAGACATACCCGTTATGATCGAAACATGGAACGAAATGCTCGAAGAGGGCGAAGTTTTCGCAGGACATGAACTCTTTGACGCAAACTCAGGCGACGAGTTTTTTACATCTCAGACTTACTGCGGAGTTGCTGTTGATTTTGGTGGGAATATTCACGGACTATACGGACTTAAGGCCTGTGAGGACAATGAAAAGAGCGCCGAGGCCGTTTTCGTTGTCAGAAAGCCCAGCAGAGGACAGAAAATTGGACAGGATCTTTTAAACGATTGTTTAAAAACAGCCGAAGGAAAAGGCATTACCGAGATCATCCTTAGGGAAGTAGAGCCCGGCAACGAGGCTGCAAGGCATCTCTTCGAGAAGGCGGGATTTACCTCCTGCGGAGAGAATACATATCGCAAGGACCTGTAGAAAGAGGTATTTACAGATATGCTGGAACTTAAAAACATATCTTTTGAAGTAAAAGACGACGGGCAAAACAA
>CADATP010000006.1 GCA_902790935.1 uncultured Lachnospiraceae bacterium
CCGTCTTTGTATTCCTTCTTTTCTCCTGCAACTGTAATTGTCATTTCATAATCCTCCATATTTTTGACACAGGGGGACGGGGTTCCTGTGTCATTGTCAGAATATTCTGACAATGAACCCCCAACCCCGTCCCCCTGTGTCATTTTTTAAGTTCTTTAGAGCAAGCAACAAGGGCGGCGTATATTACCGCGTCCATATCATAGTACTTATATTCGCCCAGTCTTCCGCCAAAGAGCACGTTACTTTCAGCCTCGGCAAGTTTTTTATATTTAAGGTAAAGATCCTGATTCTTCTCGTCATTTATAGGATAATAGGGTTCTTCCCCTTGCTTCCATTCGTATGAATACTCTTTTGAAATAACTGTTTTGGGTATGTCTCTTCCGCAATCATCTTTGCCAAATTCAAACCATTTATGCTCGATAATGCGCGTGAAGGGAGTCTCTCTATCGGTATAATTAACGACAGCATTCCCCTGGAAATCGGGAATATCAAGAACCTCTGTCTTAAATCTGACGCTTCTGTACTCAAGAGCGCCAAGCTTGTATCCAAAGTAAGCATCAATAGGACCTGTGTAAACAACCTTCGAAGCAACGGAATCAAGTTCAGCCTTATCATCTAAATAATCGGTATTTAACCTTACCTCGATTCCATCAAGAAGATTCTCAACAAGCTTTGTATATCCGCCCTTTGGAATTCCCTGATAGAGAGCATTGAAATAATTGTTGTCAAAGGTAAACCTTACAGGAAGTCTTTTTATAATGAATGCCGGAAGGTCCTTGCAATCCCTCCCCCACTGTTTCTCAGTATAGCCCTTAATCAGTTTTTCAAAGATATCGCGGCCGACAAGGGATATGGCCTGCTCCTCAAGATTTTCGGGTTCAGTTATCCCGGCTTCTTTCCGCTGGGCGGAAATCTTCGCTGCTGCCTCTTCAGGCGTCACTACTCCCCACATTTTATTAAAAGTGTACATATTGAAAGGAAGAGAATATAGCTCACCCTTATAATTAGCTACAGGTGAATTAATAAAACAATTAAAGCGGGCAAACCTGTTTACGTATTCCCATACCCGTCGGTTATTGGTATGAAAAATATGAGCTCCGTATTTGTGAACGTGGATACCATAGGTATCTTCAGTAAAAACATTTCCGGCAATGTGCTCTCTCTTATCTATCACAAGGACGCTCTTACCTGCATCTGCCATCTCCCGGGCAAAAACCGCACCGTATAATCCTGCTCCGATAATCAAATAATCATACTTCATAACTTTATCCTTGGTCGGGGTGGTTGCTTTTTTGTTTGCAATCTTAGCATCTGTACCCTCCCATGCAAAGCCCGCTGCTGCCGCAGCAGAGGTTAAGCACAAGGTTTGCTATACAGATTCTTGTACAGATTTTTGAGGCTGAGCTCTGGGTGTATCCATAGCTGGTCTGCCTCTGTGAGTACCAGGCCCCGCCGTTTTGAAGCTGTTCAAGGAGCTGTCTGTACTCGAAATTATTGGGCTCCATAGCACTTGCCATACGGGCATGTTCAAGGGCCGCAACGGTATTTCCGAGGCCGGCGCTGGCAAGCGCACTATAGTAAAACCATCTGGCGTTTCTTTGCTCCGTTTCCATACCGTCAAGTGTATTTCTCGCCTCTTTATAATATCCGCTTCGTATGTAGTTTCCCGCCGCACGGATCCTTGGATCTTCCTCGTAACCGGTTTCAGATCCGCGATAGGCATTTCGGTATCCGTATTCAAAACCACCCCTGTAAGTACTGCCACCATAGGAGCCGTCGCTGTACCCGCTGTTACCGTAGGCGCTACCCCCGTAGCTTCCGCTGTAGCCTTCCGTGCGTTCCTTCATAATCTGCTGATAAGCGCTCTGGATTTGTTTAAATTTTTCCTCAGCCTGTGCCTTATTGGGATTATTAACATTCGCATCCGGATGGTATCTGCGGCTTAAAGATCTGTATGCTTTTTTTATCTCTTCTTCCGTAGCGCTCCTGGAAACGCCAAGAACCTGATAGGGATCCATCTTTATACCTTACCTGTCGTTTTATAAAACATTGATTACTCTTTTGCTATAGCAGCGTTTTTATTCTTTTCCCGTTTTGCCCTTATTGCTTCGAATTTCCCCCAAACACCTGAGTACAATATATTTCGCAAAATCTCCGCATTCTCTATTATCGGTAGCATCTCAAAGTTTTTACAGCATTCGGACATCATCATCGTAAGCACAACCCTGATCTCTTCATCAAAATCGGGCTTACCGAATTTTTCCTTAAAAGGATTGTATTTATTTCTCTTTATATCCCGCTCTACATCATCGTAAGCATCAAGTATATAGATAAACTTTCCGAGGTAAAACCCCAGCTTACCCATTATATCAGACCATTCGTCCTTACTGCGAACAAGAATATCAGCCATTATATTTCCGAAAAGTCCGGAAATCAGATCGACGTCCCTGCACTCCGCTTTTTCCAAAGAAGATATCTTGCAAAGATTATCTTTTATACGGTTTTCTTTTTCCCGATATAGCCTTCTTTTTTTACGGCTAATTTTACGGAGAATACATCCAAAGCAGGCCTTGAGCGCGTTTTTGTCGTCATTCCAGTCGTCTTCGGCCTTATAGAGAGAAAGCATTACATTCATATCCGCAACGTAATCCACAACCGGGCTGCAGATATATTCATGCCTCTCGAAGGGATGAGCGATGCAGACGCATTTTTTTACGGCCATATCCGGTTCGTAAAGCCCCGACAAAAGCAAAGCCGCAAAAGTCATGTCATAGCTGAGCGTAACCTGCCCAAGCAGGCCAAAGCGCCTTAAAAGACTCTGGCACACGCCGCAATAATAGGCGTGGTAGACGTCAAACTCTTTGAACTTCATCTCTGCTTTATTTATAGTAATATAACCAAACATATAAGGCTCCGAAAAAGCTTCAGCTCTTTCTAATAAACTGCTCGCCGCACTTACGGCATCTTATTTCTATCTTTCCCCTGCCTCTCGGAACACGCAATTTCTGTCCGCACTTAGGGCATTTAAATACTTTGTATTTCCTTCCTTCGGTAAAAGAATACTTGATCTTTCCAAAGAATTTTCTTAACCAAAGGGTATGGTTAACGAACCAAAGGTTCTCCTTGTATCTCGCAGATCTGTTTTTGCTGAACATTCTGAAATACTCGTATCCAATGATAGCTATTGAGAGAAGATACAGATACGGCACGGTAAAAAGAGAAACAATGAATATGATCATCGCCACCGTTATCAAAAACAGTCCCAGCTGATCCTGACCGTATCGCCCGTACATAACGCGCTGCAACCAGTTTCTGAATCTATTCATAAAAAACACCTCCAATTCGCATAAGATAAATTTAGACGAATCGGAGGTAAATCGCAATTAAATAAGTATAAACTTTTATAAAATTTCAAATAAATTCGCAGAAATATAAAACTATTTCACTCATGTAATCTGTGGACCATTCTAAAAGCTGTCTCGTACTGATTGATAAGAGGCGTGTTATGGGCAAAAAATACTATTCCGTCAGTTGATGCTGCTATCTCTTCACGCACAGAGCCGTCGAAGGTATCAAGTATCTCCGCCATCTTTTCCCCGTACCTTACGTACTCGCCGCATTTTACAACCGGTTTAAAAAGCCCGGCGCGTCCCGCATAGACATCAGTAAGATCCTCTTCCTTTAAGACATGACTTATATAGCCTGAGTGACACTCATACTTAATAATACCCATTCTCGTAAGGAATCTGAGCACCGCGGAGATTGCATTCTTTGTGCAGGCGTCATCGAGCTGTTCCTTAGCCTTTGTATAGATGTTAAAGGCGCAGTTTTCCTCGGTCTGCATATTGTAATTTAGAGTAGCCGTATCCGTAGGAACAGGCTTTTTAACAACAACGTAAGGAAGTCCGAAAAGATTTGCCAAGGAAACATTTTGATAGCCGGTTTCTGTCATTCTTACATGAGGTACGCATTCCGCCCTCTCATAAAAGGATGTAAACTGTATCGCGTAGGTGTACTCCTTTATCTTCTCAAAAAGGCCTCCGGTAAGCCTGCTTATGGGCTCACCGTAATTATTTCCGGGAAAGTACGCATTGATATCAAGGTTCTTTACGCCGAAAAAGTCTTTGGCAAGATTAAATCCGTAGAAATTAACCGACGGTATGACCATGATCTGTTTATCCGTAGCTATAACCCCACCCTTTTCAAGTTCCGTAAGCTTTTTTACAAGCTGGCTGCAGATGTAGAGCTGCTGGTATTCATTGCCTCTTGAAGGTCCGATTATACAAGCGGTCTTTTCTCCGGAGCCGAAGACATAACCCTTAACGGCCATATCTTCCCTGTATGTAGATTTAAAATCATATAAATCAACTATTTGCATATATTCTCCAAAATCCTAAAACGCCCCTGTAAGTATTCTCGCAAGAAGGTCTCCTTCGCTTACAACGGGATAAATACGCTGTGTAAACAAAAGTCCGGAGCTTGCCGAAACAATATCCATTATCTTCTCACCTGCAAAGGGATCCAAAAGTTCTCCGATAACTTCACCCGCCTTAACGAAATGGTTATGCTCCTTAAGAGGGATGAAAATACCCGCCTTTTCGCTTCTGATAAATTCGACGGAGCCATCCGAGCTCATAGCCGGAAGCTGTGTTCTCGGCCTCGTACCGACCCACATGCCAAGCTCACACATTATATTGAAGATACCGTCAACTATCTGGTCACCGTATGGCTTGTTTATCTGATGTCCCTGGCCCATTTCGATTACCATGGTCGGTACTCCCAGTACGTTAAGGGAGTGGGCAAGGGTGGATTCATGTACCGTAGCGGTAGCGTTGGTCCAGATCATATCAGCATTTGTAAGCTTTGCAAACTGGATCAGATTTGCAGCAAACTCCTCGCTGAGCCTGACCTGTGGAATCTCTCTTACAAAGATATCGCTGGCATGTATATCAAGGCAAAGATCCGAACCTAAAATGCTCTCAACGACTCCGCTTGCAACTCTCTCTATAAGGTTTCCGTCTGCACTTCCCGGGAAAGTACGGTTCATATCGAGGTTAAAGAGGGGATTGTTTTTACTTGCCATATCGATTCCGAAGGGATTAAGGGCCGGATAGATATCTACAATACCCATCAGGTTCTCCGGTTCCAAGGCGATACGCCTTGCCACTTCGTAGCAGATATACTGGCCCTCGAGCTCATCACCGTGGGTTCCGCTTACTATTGAAATCCTTCCCGGCGAATTGATCTCCGAGCAGGGCATTATTCTGTTTCTGTAGATGCGAAGCTTTTCCCCCACGGGAAGCTCGTATTCAAATACTGTTTCTTTCATAGATTACCTCTCCCGCTACTACGGGCCCAGCGCAAAAACTAATAAAGCAGGAGAAGAACTCCTGCTTGTTTTAGCTTTATAAATAAAGATAGGATTAATTCTCGGATTTATCCTCAACCCCTAAGGTGCTGAGAATATAAATAAACTGCTTATCAATCATATCCGCAGAAATTCCGATGGTAAGGGACATGATCTTTAATCCCTCGAGTACAAGCATAATATTGGCAGCCGCCTCCGCAGGGCTGTCACAGACAAGCTCTCCTTCAGAAGCTCCAACCTCTATAACCCTCTGTAGGATCTTAAGAGCGGAGTCGAAATCCTTTTTATAAGAATCTTCCTTTTTGTCGGGTCTGTCCTGAAAATAGAACTCAAAGGTGGCCTTGATAAGAGAATTTCTCTTGCGAAGGATCTCCTTTTTTTGCTCCACAAGGAAAAGAACAAGGATTTCCGCAGCTGTAGAATCCTCCGTTACCTTGCCGTTGAAAATATCTTCACTTTCCTGCTCTTTACGCAGTATTTCAAGGAAAAGAGATCTGGTACTGTCAAAATATAAATACAATCCGCCACGGCTGATCTGGCATGCGTCTACAATGTCCTTCATAGTAACATCTTTATAGCCTCTCTGCGCAAATACCTCGCGTGCCTTGTCTATGATATATTGCTTTTTTCTGACTGATTTGTCACCCATTACGGACAATCCCCTTCAATAAATATTTACTTGAGATTTCTCTCAGCATTCCATTCTGTAACTATCTGCAGCATCTTTGATACACAAAGATAAAAGATTCTCTCCGAAGCTCCCTGGCTCCAAAGTACGGCTCTCGTACGACCGCCGAGAACGTAATTGGAGAGGATGCCGCAAAGCACATCCCAGCTTTTGTAATCGGCGCTTTCGATCAGCCTTCTTTCATCTTCGGGACTCTTTATGGACTTTCTCGTATAGATATACATATAGTTTCTGTCCATAAAAGCCGATGCTGTCGCTTCTTTTATAAACGACATCAGTGTCGAATCATATACAGGTACTGCCAAAGCGTTGGGACTGTCAAGTCCGTTTCCTCTGTATATGCTGGATGCGGTCTTCTCCGTAGCCTGTTCAAGCCAGGGAAGATAACGCACAAGAGGCTCCAGCTCCTTGCGGTATTCCGCCATTTTTTCTCTCATGTATTCGGTATCGTTTTCCTGCATATTTATTTCCTTCCGATAGCCGTCCTAACACCATAATAACACTAAAAGTGACACAAGTGTTATCATTTTATCATATAATGTTACAAAAGTATATATATTTTGTTAACGGATTTTTCTATGTTTTGTTAATGTTTTCTACTATGACTCCTCAGCAATGATGTCAGCTACGTATACACCACTGGCGGATGCATGTGAAAGGGAGTGGGTAACTCCGCTTCCGTCTCCGATGATAAAGAGTCCGGGATAGTTGCACTCGAGACGCTCGTTAAGCTTAACCTCCATATTGTAGAACTTAACTTCTACGCCATAGAGGAGGGTATCGTCATTGGCGGTACCGGGTGCGATACGGTCAAGAGCGTAGATCATCTCGATAATGCCGTCAAGGATTCTCTTGGGAAGAACAAGGCTGAGGTCACCGGGAGTAGCCGCAAGTGTGGGCTGTATTGTTCCCTCGTCGATACGCTTCTGGTTACTTCTTCTTCCTCTCTCAAGGTCGCCGAAACGCTGTACGATCACGCCGCCTCCGAGCATATTTGAAAGTCTTGCGATGGACTCGCCGTATCCGTTTGAATCCTTAAAGGGCTCTGAGAAATGCTTAGCCACAAGAAGGGCAAAGTTTGTGTTGTTGGTCTTCTTGGAAGGATCCTCGAAGCTGTGTCCGTTAACGGTAACGATTCCGTTTGTATTCTCGTTTACGACGATACCGTTGGGGTTCATACAGAAGGTTCTTACGGAATCCTCAAACTTGGCTGTTCTGTATACGATCTTTGACTCATAGAGCTTGTCCGTAAGGTGGGAGAAAATCTCCGCGGGGATCTCTACTCTGACACCGATATCTACACGGTTTGAGCTGGTGGGGATTCCCATCTTCTTACAAACGCTCTCCATCCACTTCGATCCGCTTCGTCCTACTGATACGATACACTTTTTACACTCTGCGAATTCGCCGTCGCCGTAGATAACCTTATATCCGCCCTCTGTCTGCTCGATGTCGCTGACGGGGGTCTTAAACTTAAAATCAACCTTGTCCTTTAACTCATCATAGAGCTTTCCGAGAACAATATAATTGATATCGGTTCCGAGATGTCTTACGGATGCGTCAAGAAGAGTAAGCTTATTTTGCATACAAAGCTTCTTAAACTCGCTGCCTGCGGTGGAGAACATATGGGTATTCTCACCGCCGTGAGATACGTTGATCTCATCAACATAATTCATAAGCTCAAGAGCTTTTTGCTTTCCGATATACTCGTGAAGAGTTCCGCCGAAGTCGTTGGTAATATTGTACTTACCGTCGGAAAAAGCTCCGGCGCCTCCGAATCCGTTCATAATAGCGCAAGTCTTGCACTTTATACAGGATTTAACCTTATCTCCGTCTATAGGGCAATGACGTTCTTCAAGGGGGTAGCCTGTCTCAAATACCGCAACCTTGAGATTTGGTGCCTTTTTTGTGAGCTCGTATGCGGAGAAGATACCTCCGGGGCCCGCTCCGATTATTATAACGTCATATTTCATACTGATAACTCCTTACATTAGTTTTCTTCAAATATTTAACGGCTCTCAAGGGCCTGTCTGATGTCTTCTTTCATTGCGATAACGGCGGCTCTTGATGCGTCCGCATATCCGCTCTCGCCGTAGGAAGCGTATGCCTCCTGCTGATAAGCGGCGATGATTCCTCTTGAGGAATTGATGATGGCTCCGAGTCCATCCTCGTTAAAGAAATGAACAAGGTCGGCGCCCTTACCGCCCTGGGCTCCGTATCCGGGAACGAGGATAAAGGATTTAGGCATAACCTTTCTTAAAAGCTTTCCCTGCTCGGGATAGGTAGCTCCCACAACTGCTCCGACGTAGCTGTAAGAATCTCCCATAAGCTCTTCGCCCCACTGTGCCACCTTCTCGCCTACAAGCTCGTAAAGAGGCTTTCCGTCGCAGATACGGTCCTGGAACTCTCCGCTGGAAGGATTTGATGTTTTTACAAGAACGAAGATTCCCTTTTTCTCCTCGGCACAAACCTTGATAAAGGGCTTAACACCGTCGGATCCAAGGTAGGGGTTAACGGTAACGAAATCCTCGTCAAATCCGTAGAAGCTGTTTTTTCCAACGGAAACCTTTCCCACATGTCCTACGGCATAGGCCTCGGATGTGGATCCGATGTCGCCTCGTTTGATATCTCCGATGACAACAAGTCCCTTCTCCTTGCAGTAATCTACCGTCTTTTTAAATGCCATAAGACCGGGAATTCCAAACTGCTCATACATAGCGATCTGGGGCTTTACCGCGGGAACGAGGTCGCAGATTGCATCAACTATCCCTTTATTGTACTGCCAGATAGCTTCCGCAGCTCCCTCTAAGGTCTCTCCGAATTCTGCAAATGCCTTTTTCTGTATATATTCAGGTACGAATTTCATCATAGGATCAAGTCCTACTACGATAGGTGCCTGGGTTTTTTCGATTTTTGAAATAAGCTTGTTTATCATATTGATTCCTTTAATCTGTATGTCTGTATTTGCCGGAATACCGGTCTATCTTGTCATAAGAAATGTCTGTTCTCTTAAGGCTTCCTCGTCATTGGGATAACCTGTAAGATATGCGCTCATAAGAGCCTGGGCCTTTTTGAATTCTCCGAGATGCTCGTAAGCCACGATCTCGTTGAAGCTAAGGCTTTTCATGCAACTCGTATCACCGGTCTGCATGCCCGCCTGAATATTTTCAAGCGCTCCCTCGTAGTCCCCCATAGCCATCTTGCAAAGAGCAAGCTGGTTATACACCGGCGCGGATTTAGGGTTGCGCGCCAGGTAGCTTTCGTAAACATTAGAAGCGTAATTGTACTCTCCCACAGCCTCGTAGGCCTTGCCGAGATACAAAGAACTCTCTGCGTCGGAACCGTCCGCGCTTCTTGCTTCCTCCAAGGAAACAGCGGCGGTTTGGTATTCACCGAGATAGTAATATATCTTTCCCTCGTTTTTGGCGGTAAGGTTCTTGCCACCCCTTTCAAGCGCAGCGCGAAGATACTCCTCGCCGGCCTGCCTGTATCCGCTCTCCGAGAGGGCTCCGTAGATATTGATAATCATCTCTATATCTCCCGGTGCCATGCCCACTGCCTTGTCGAAATCATCTACCGCAAGAGTATAGGCATCCTGCTTAAGTCTGACTTTTCCGCGAAGATAGTAGGCTGTAGGGTCATCTCTTAAATCGATTATGGAGGAGTAGGCCTTTTCGGCGTTTTCATACTCTCCCAGCCCGATATAAGCATCAGCCAGATAGTAATTGATATCAAAATCAACATCAGCCAGCAGTCCGTCGGATAACCTCAGGGACTCCAAAAAAGCGTCTCTGGCCTCCTCGTAGGACGTTTGTCCGAGATAGGCGATACCTCTTCCTCTTTCGATAAGCCTTAAGTTCTCTCCGGCCTCCTGTGCCTCGTCAAAAAGAGCCAGCGCATCACTGTACTGCAATGCGCTGATCTGCTGCATTCCCTCTTCAGTTTTTGAATTAACTCCGCCGCAGCCCGTAAGAGCAAGGCACAGGGCCGCAGCAAGAGTAAAAAGTACAGATTTTTTCATAAGCTGAATGCGAAAAAAGAATTATAACTGTGAAGTGCAGTGAGGGCAGCGGGTAGCTTCGATATTGATCTCGCTGCGGCAGTAAGGGCAGATCTTGGTTGTAGGTGCAGGTGCTTCCTCGTCAGCTTTCTTCTTCTCAGCAAGCTTCTTAACAGCGTTGATTCCCTTGATGAGGAAGAAAAGAGCTACTGCAGTGATGAGGAAAGAAATAACCGCAGAAATAAAGTTTCCGAATGCAAATACAGGATACTCTACGTTTAATCCCATATTTCTCATAAGGGTAACCCAAGGAAGTTTAACAACGAGATTCATTCCGTCAAATCCGAATCCGCCGAAGATAGTGTTGATAAAAGGATTGAGAATATCATTTACAAGTGAATTGACAATTGCGGTGAAGGCTCCGCCGATGATGATACCGACTGCCATATCAAGGACATTGCCTCTTGTGATAAACTCTTTAAACTCCTTAAAAATACCCGTTTTCTTTCCGCTCATTTTAATAACCTCCCATACGAATATGAATTCATTTTGACTATCCTTCAAAAACCCGATAGCCTTTATAATTCTATCAATTTTCCGTACCTGTATCAAGGGTTTTTGTTAAAAATAAACCACAAAAAGCGAATTTCCCCTTGACCTTTCGGGCAAGTTTGAAGTATTTTGTTTAAAGCAATATTTTATGAGGGGAAAACATGAAAAGACCACTGTTTTATTTGTGTCTTTTTATCGTGATCATAATCGGGAGTCTGAATATTTTCGGTGTTTTTTCTAAAGAAAAAAGCCCTCTGCTTTCCGGCAGGGACTTCGGTCTGCTTAATATAAGCGCGCAAATCACGGATAAAGACGAATACTCTTATACTCTTAAATGTATTTCGGTATTGGGAGATACCGGGACTATTTTTGATGCCTTTAAAGGCAAAAAGCTAAAGCTTCCCTTCTCCGAAACCGTCCGTGACGATCTTTATATAGGTCAAAGCATTGTACTGACCGGAAAATTTAAAGCGTATGACCGGGCTTCTAATCCCGGTGAATTTGACAAAAGAAAATACTATCTTGAAAAGGATATATACGGAAAAATAACCGGCGGTGATATCAAAAAGGTCTCCGGAAAAAAGAGTTTTATTCGCGGAAATCTGTATGAATTAAGGCTTGTTCTAAAGAAAAGGATCTACAGCGTCTTTCCCGAAAAGGAGGCTTCCGTTCTATGCGACCTTACCGTCGGAGATAAAGCGGGCGTTCTACCCGAGATCAAGGATCTCTATACCCGAAACGGTATAGCTCATATTCTTTCAATCTCAAATCTGCACATATCCATATTGGGGCTCGGACTTTACGAGGCCCTTAAAAGACTGGGTGCGAAAGTACCCGCAGCTGCCGCCGGCACGGCATTTTTTCTTGTTTTCTATGCCTTCCTTAGTGGCATGAGCATCCCCGCCTTAAGATCTGTTTTGATGTTTCTCATCGCGCTTTTGGGAGACGTCCTTAAAAGAACACCCGATAAGCTGACTTCACTCGCACTTGTAGCCGTTATTATGCTGATTCCGGACCCGGCGAATCTTTTTTCCTGCGGATTTTTACTCTCCTTCGGCTCGGTTTGCGGAATCATCCTTTTGTATCCCGCTCTGAAGCTTTGCGCAAAAGACATAGAAAGCCGCATTCCCTACTCTTTAAGGCTTAGAAAGGATTCTCGCGTAAAAAGATTTTTAGATTTTATCTGTCAGTCCCTTTTGATCTCTCTTTCCATCAGCCTTACCACGCTGCCTGTTATGCTGTATTATTTCTTTGAAGTTCCCATCTACAGCGTGCTTTTGAATCTGTTTATAGTTCCTCTCTTATCTGCCCTTTTGATCAGCGCATTTCTCGCTATGATCATCCCCGGCGGCGGCTTTCTCGGGACTATAGCCTATCTGGTACTTAAGTTTTATGAATTTATCTGCGGCGTATTCGACAAGCTTCCCGGCAGGAGCTGGAATCCGGGGCGTGAAAACATACTATCCATTGTCATTTATTACTTTGTCTGGCTTCTCGTCATTTTGTACCCCAAAATGCGAAATGACAAAATTTTAGACAAAAAGCTAAAAGGCAGGGCGAAAAGATATTTTAAGTTTGTCCCCGCTTTAGCCTTTTTGCTTCCCTTAATAATGGCTTACCCAAGGCTCAGGCCCAATACGCTTATAATGCTTGATGTAGGGCAGGGGGATTCTTTTATATATCTGTCCGACGCCCGAGAAGTCTTTACCTTTGACGGAGGATCCTCTTCCTACAAAGAGGTGGGAAAAAATGTCATTAAGCCGGCCCTTAAGTATTACGGCCTTTCAGATATAAAGGCAGCCTTTATCTCTCACCCTGACGAGGACCATTTTAACGGAATCTCAGAAATAGTTAAAAACCGGGACGCCTGGGGGATTGATATAAAAAGCCTTGTACTTCCCTACCCGGTAAAAGAGAAACCCGGAGAGGTACAAGACCTTATAGAAAGCTGCTCGAAAGCGTCTTATAAAAAGAGTATTCCTGTCGCTTATATTTCTTTGGGAGATGAGTTTGAAAGCGGGCGAAATAAATTTACCTGTCTTCACCCGGACAAAGATAAAGAGCTTACTTCAACTAATGAATTTTCGGAGTGTTTCTACGTCAGTATCTCAGACAAGGTCAGTCTCATACTTACAGGAGATGTAGAAGGAGATGGGGAAATTCGGTTCAAAGAAAGCCTCAGGGCCTACCTTTCAGAAAGCGGGGCCAATTTGCCGGATAAGATTACAATCCTAAAGGTAGCCCACCACGGCTCAAAATACTCGACTGAAAATTCATTTCTTGATATCGCGGATCCCGATATCGCCCTTATAAGCGCCGGCCTTGGCAACCGCTACGGCCATCCTCATAAAGAGCTGACAAGGAGGCTCGAAGAGCGGGGAATAAGTATCCTTGGAACGCAAGAAAACGGAGCAGTCACCATAAAGGTGCTGCCCCGCAGAATTGTCATTGACTCAATTTTTTAAGCACGTTCACCGCTCTTTGCAAAATTGTGTATCCAGTCTGCACTGAAATAGTATATGAGAAATACTATTGCACTTGCGCTCCAGGTAAGAGGATAAGCCCAGAAAATAACATTAACAACAGGGATTATCCGAACGATTATCGTGATGTATGTAATACGTAACAGACACCAGCTTGAGAGCATAACGATCATCGGAACCTTCGTTTTTCCCGCTCCCCTTAAGATTCCCGCAAGACAGTGGTTCAAGGCGAGGAGGCAGTAAAAGAGGCTCTCCGTCCTTGCCTGTCTTGTTCCTACAGCAATTACCTCGGCCTCGCTTGAAAACATCCGAAGGAGGATCGGCGCCAGCAAAAATACAAGTACACCTATAAGTTCGGCGCAGGAGACACTGATAATACTTCCGATGCGGGCTCCCTTTTTAACTCTGTCGTACTGGCCCGCGCCAAGGTTCTGGCTGACAAATGTGGTAAGAGCCATTGACATGCAGGTGATGGGCAAAAATACAAAGCCTTCCAGCTTAAAGTAGCTTCCGCAGCCTGCCATGGCAACATCTCCAAAGGAGTTGATATTTGACTGAACCACAACGTTTCCGATGGCGATGACGCTGTTTTGAATACCCGTTGGAAATCCGATCTTTAATTCCTTACTCAAGGTTTCTCTGTCTATCTTAAGCTTCCTAATATAGATTCTGTGGGGTCCGTCTACTCTTGTAAGGCGGATAAAAGCAAGAAGGGCGCTGACAAACTGCGCGATGATGGTAGCCGCAGCGGCACCTCCGATCCCGAATCCAAGGAATTTGACAAACAAAATATCAAGAACCGTATTGATAACCGTACTGACTATAAGATAGTACAGGGGATGCTTTGAATCGCCTACAGCCTGGAATACGCCACAGCAAGCGTTATACATGACATTTCCAAGTCCGCCGAGGAAGTATATCCTGAAATATAAAACGGAGCTGGGCATAACGTTTTCCGGAGTCCCCATCCATCCAAGGATGACAGGGGTTGCGAAAAATCCCACAACCGTAAGAGCTACGCCCATTATAAGGGCAAAGGTGATACCGGTATGGGTCGCTGTACTGACGCCTTCAAAGTCCTTGGCGCCGTATCTTTTGCCGATTATAACGCCGCCTCCCATAAAGAGTCCGGTTATAAATCCGACCATTAAAAAGATAAGGCTTCCCGCTGTACTGACGGCGGCAAGCGCTTCTTTTCCGAGTACATTTCCAACTACCACAGAGTCAACAACGTTGTAAAGCTGCTGCAAGAGCTGACCCACAAAAAGCGGAATCGCAAATGTAATAAGTTTTTTTGTAATAGAACCTTCTGTCATAATTGTTATTCCTTTTTATTTTAGACAACATTATCATTTTACGCCTAAAATAAAACTTTGCAATAACAATATATTTCACAGATGACCCCCCAACTCCGTCCCCGGGTGTCATTATGATCAGCCCGCGGCAAGTTTTTTCAGTTCATTTATATAGAGGTTTCCGAAGTCACTTATTATGTGATTTTTCTTTGTGATATAACCTATGGTTAGCGTGTCTTCCTCTTTGAGCTTGATCGAAACAAACACATCCTTTACCGCTATAGAGTCCGTCATTCCGCCGGTTCCGATGGCAAAGCCTCCAAGCATAGTCAGCACCTCACAGGAAGTCGCCCTGTCCCCTGTTTTTATGACCTTTTTAAAATGGTAGCCGGACAAAGCCTCCTCAGAAAGATAAAACTCGCTCTCACCGGTTTGGTCAAAAATAACACAGGGGTAATCCTGTAACTGGTCCAAAGAAAGTTCCTTTTCCCCTGAAAGCGGATGGTTTTTACTGAGATAAACGTATGTTGAGCAAACCTTTAAAGGATAAAAATCAAGATCGTACCCCTTTAGAAGCTTACCGATGATATTCTTGTTGCTTTCAGCATAAGATAGCACACCTATCTCGCTTTTATAGTCCCGCACATTCTGAAGAACCTCTTCCGTCTTTGTCTCCTTGATAAGATAAGAGAAAGCATCTGAACTTCTCTTTTTGATGGAATTGACAAAGGCATGTACGGCAAAGACGTAGTGCTGCATGGATATTGAGTAGTAATCCTTCTCGGGGTCGAGCTTTAAATACTTATGCTCCACAATCTCATACTGGCCGACTGCCTGTTTTGCCGATTCGAGAAACTCTCTTCCCGCCTCGGTAAGGTTTATACCCTTATTCGTACGTTCAAAAATCTTTATTCCAAGTTCTTCCTCGAGATCCCTTACGGATGTAGACAGGGCGGGCTGCGAAACGTAAAGTTTGCTTGCCGCTTCCCTCATCGAAGATGACATTGAAATAACCACGATGTATTTAAGCTGTAGGATCGTCATATAGAGCCCCCTGAATAAAGTGAATTTACTCTTACTACACTATAATAGCAAGATGATAAGAATCCTCAAAATACTCAGTTTCTATAGCTTGCGATAGGATGGGATTATACTTATAGGGCTTAAATATAATACTCCGGCTCTTTGCGCTTAACATCATTGAAGAATTCTTTGTAAATCTTTGACCTGATTGATGCAAACTCGGCGGAGTTTCTATCCCTTTCCCTGGGAAGGTCCACATTAAATACCTTCCTCAAGGTACCGGGACGGCTGGAGAGCACCACCACCTTATCGCCCAGATAAATTGCCTCATCAATGTCATGAGTTACCAAAACCATTGTTTTCTTTTCAGCTTCCCATATTCTAAGAATTTCGTTTTGCATGTTGATCCTCGTTATGGCATCGAGAGCGCCAAAAGGCTCGTCGAGCAAAAGCACATCCGGATTATTGATAAGTCCTCTCGCAATGCTGACTCTCTGTTGCATTCCTCCGGACAGCTGCTTTGGTATAGCCTTTTCAAATCCCTTTAACCCAACAAGTTCTATGAGGCTGTTCACCAATTTCTTTTTTGCATATTTATCAAGTTTCTTGCTTTTTGAATGAGTGATACCAAATTCTATATTCTTTTCAACGTTGGACCAAGGGAAAAGCCTTGATTCCTGAAATACCATTCCGGTTTTCAAGGTGGGCTGCGTAACCTTTTGACCACCAACGGTAATTTCGCCCTCCTCCACGGTTTCAAGCCCGGATATCATACGAAGAAGTGTACTTTTTCCGCATCCGCTGGCGCCGACGATACAGATAAACTCGCCCTTTTTGAACTCAAGGTTAATGTCCTTCAAGATATCAACCTTCTTTTTATCTATGACGAATTTTTTATTCACTCCGTGTATTTCAATTTGATTTGTATTATCATTACTCATAACGCTCTTCCCTTTCCGTATTAGGGATTTAACTCCAATAAATCAATCTCTTTTCAAGCCACTTGACCACAAGATCCAGTGCAAGTCCCACGACGCCCAGAGTCAGTAATCCGACAAACATAACCGCCGGTTGTGACATTTCTCTGGCATATTGAATCATATAACCGATTCCCCTCACAGAAGCTATCATCTCTGCTGCAATTACGCTTCTCCATGCTCCGCTTATACCGAGCCTGATACCTGTAAACAGTGAAGGCAGTGCAGCCGGAATGACTATTTTTGATAAAACAACAAATCGGTTTTTCTGAAGTATTCTTGCGACTTCAAGCAGTTTAGCATCGGTTCCGCTGATTCCTCTCTGAGTGTTTAAAAGGACCGACCAGAAAGTTCCAAGGGAAATAATTATTATCTTGGATTCTTCTCCGATACCGCACCATAAAATAAAGAGTGGAATCAGACCTATGGTAGGTATTGATCTTAAGACGCTGAAGATTACCGTCACAAGATCGTCCACCTTTTTAAACAATCCCGTTAATACTCCGATAGCCACACCTGCTACCGTTCCCACGGTAAAACCAATGGATACTCTGAAAAGGCTGGCACTGAATTGTTCCCAATATTTTCCGGTTACAATAAGGGATTTAAATGCCTCAATAACCTTCTTGGGAGATGGCATTATGGCGCCATTTATCCAGCCTTTATCAGTTACAACCTGCCAAATTGTCAGCAGTAAAATCGGAGATATAATTATGATGACATAATCTACTATGCCTTTCTTACTTCTGTTCACGACTTCCTCCCTGTATTTTCGGATTTATTTATTGTATAATCCTGCGTTCTCAAGGAATGAAGTGTTAACAAGATCCTTTACATCAAACTTTGATGTGATGTTTCCGTTATCGTAAGCAAACTGAATTGAATCTTCAAGACCTCCCTCAAGATTTTCCTGCCATCCGATAACCCAATCTCTGGTTTCAAAATATGTTCTTACTCCCTCGATATCGCTACCGTTAAAATCAGATACAATCTTTACAGCCTCGTCAGGATTCTCAAGTCCCCACTTTGTAGCCTTATCAAGAACCTTAAGAACTCTGCTGACAATCTCGGGATTCTTCTTTGCAAAATCTCCCTTTGCCAAAATAAATACAGGCTGAACATTGTAATCCTTGTTTGTTACGATGAGCTTTCCTCCGGTCTGTTCAAGTGTGGGTTCAAAGGGCTGCGCTGCAATTACAGTATCAAGATCACCTGCTACGATAGCGGCAATTCCTTCTGCTGAACCGATATTAACAAGAGTTACGTCGGACTCTTTTAATCCTTCCTTTTCCAGAATCTTAAGAATGAGCTGGTGTGTGGTTGTTCCTGCTCTGTATCCAAGTCTTTTTCCTTTAAGGTCTTTTGTTGATTCAACTCCCGAATCAGGGCCTGCAATAAGGGCATATGCGTTGTCTGAAAGCCATAAAGTGGAAATAATCTGAACATCAATACCGTTTGCAAATCCCTGTATAGCAGGTGTGTCTCCGTAAGCTGCAAAGTCAAGCTCACCGGCTGTTATTGCTTCGTTAATGGCGGGACCGTTCTCAAAAACAAGCACTTCAAAGTTGTAGTCGTCTCCAAACTCTTCGGCAAAAAATCCTTTTTCCAAAGCTATCTTTGCGGGAATATAATTTGCCTGATCCGCAAATCTGATTGTTCTTGCAGTATTAAGCTCTCCGGAATTCTCAGCGCTGACATTTCCTGCAGAGCAGCCTGTTAAAGCTCCTGCCGCAAGTGTTAAAGCAGCTACAATTCCTGTCAACTTTCCAAATAAAGCCTTATTCTTCAAATTTTTCATAATTTTCTCTCCTTAATTTGCGTATCTGTACTCGTCTTTTGCAAGTCTGTCTACGTGAATCTCATATGGATTTGATGTCTCAAGGACCTCTCTTCTTGCTAAGAATGTCTGCTCTGAAGTGCTCTCAACATCGATAAGCCAAATGGATGAAAGGTCGATATCTTTGCCCTTTTTCTCCTGCACAGCAACATATGCATCAATAAACTCTTTACCAGAATTTATAGTCTTATAAGCTTTTCCCTTTATGAGATAGCTCTTCCTGTCGGGAGTAATGATGTTTATTGCAATATACTTGTCAAACCATATGGAATATACAAGATTTTTCTGGGTCTGTGACTTTTCCAAAAGTTCCAGAAATCTTATCCTGCCGTTTTCATCAACAGTAAGAGACCCCTTGGGAGTAACATGTGGAATTCCCTCTTTGCTGATTGTTGCCACAACCTTAATGGAATCAGGATTGTTTATGGCATCTATAATTTCTTTGCTAAGCTGATTACTCATTGTTCCTATCCTTTCTTCTTTAAATTCTGTCGAGATTTAAATTGGGATGCATTCCGCACTTTCTGTAGCTGTCCATGTCTGCGCTGAGACCATACTTTTTATTAATCTCATACAATCCCTTGGTAAGCTGAACATAGTAATCCAGCGAAGGATTAAGCTGTCCTCTAAAAATTGAATTGTCTCCCACATGCCAAATATCATGCTTAAGAAGTACGCCGTGAGAAGCCATTTCCTCAGCGGTTTCAAAGTCCTTTTTAAGGGCTTCTGCTTCTGTTTTAAAGCCATTGGGTGAAGCTAGCTCAACTCCTGAAACAAGTCCTGTGTCAACATATCCCTTTCCGAATACATCAACCGCGTCAAATAGTCTTTTCTTCCACTCCTCGTGTGAAATAGCTTTTGCCTTACCCGGGCAAATCCACTGATAAAGTTCATCGTCAAATACTTCAAGGTCTGTGGTGTAACTTGTAAGTCCTGTCTGATCGTAAAGCCTTTGAAGCTGTTCCTTGTCAAACGCCGTTGTATTAATCTGGCTGGGCCACTTTTTTGTCTTAAAGACCGTTCCCATTGCCTGAAGTACATCAATGTAAATCTGAAGTTCATCTTCGCAGAGCTTTGGGCCGCTTAAAATGCTTCCGCCCGTAAGGATTACACCAACAAATCTTCCGGGTTCCTTAACAAGCTCTCTCATTGTCTCTTCAACATCCTGAAGATTAATCAAGTCGTCAGGCTTACCATGATACTTAACTCCGCTTGAACCAATCGAGCAGTACTTGCATCCATCCTTGGCACACTCCCAGAAATGGCAGAATTTACTGGGCTGAAGAGAATATCTCTGAGGTCTTGCCTGAATAACATTCTTCATTGGAGTTCCGCGACTGGTAAACTTATCAAAGAACTTGGGCTTTTCCCAGAAAGAAACCTCTTCATATACCTTGCCCTGATCCACAAGAACGATTTTGTTGTCTACAACATCAACCAGATAAGGATCTCTTGCGGTCTTAGTCGTATCCTCTGAAACTACCAAATGGCTGCCGTCTCTTAATGTTAGGGATGCAGGAACCTTTCTGAATGTACCGTCTCTAAGCTTATATTCTGTGACCTGATGAATCGAATCATCCAGTCTTTCAAGAGCTGCATCTGTATAGAAAACTCCACGTCTGTGAGCGTCTATTTCCAATATGGCGATGGGCGGAAGCTCCGGATATTTCTTTATGATTTCCTCAATGCTCTCCTCCTTTTTTCTCCATTCCTGATCGTACTGTAATCCTGCCATTGGTTATCCCTCCATAAGTGCTGACCTAATTTCCTCCACCTTGTTCAAATGCTCCCAAGTAAGGTCAATGTCAGTTCTTCCAAAATGTCCGTATGCTGCTGTCTTTTTATAAATAGGTTTTCTCAAATCCAGCGCATCAATAATTGCCGCAGGTCTTAAATCGAACACCTTCTCAATTACTTCCTCGATTTTTTCATCGCTGTACTTTCCGGTTCCGAAAGTCTCTACAGTTATTGAAACCGGCTTTGCTACTCCGATTGCATACGCGAGTTCTACCTCGATCTTGTCAGCAGCTCCCGCAGCCACCAGGTTTTTAGCAACCCATCTTGCAGCGTATGCTGCAGATCTGTCAACCTTTGTGGGGTCCTTTCCTGAAAATGCTCCGCCTCCGTGTCTTCCCGTTCCGCCATATGTATCAACAATGATCTTTCTTCCTGTAAGTCCCGAATCACCCTGTGGTCCTCCGATAACAAATCTTCCTGTGGGATTTACGTAGTAAATCGTCTCGTCATCTAAAAGCTCCGCAGGGATAACCGGCTTAATTACGAACTCGATAATATCTCTTCTTATTCTGTCAAGGGAAACTTCTTCTGAGTGCTGAGTTGAAATAACAATTGTGTGTACTCTCTTTACCGTCTTTCCGTCATCTCCGAATTCCACGGTAACCTGGCTCTTTCCATCCGGTCTGAGATATGGAAGTGTTCCCTCTTTTCTTACCCTTGCAAGCTGTCTTGTAAGTCTGTGTGCAAAAGAAATTGCGGGTGGAAGGTATTCCGGCGTCTCATTGGTTGCGTATCCAAAAATGATTCCTTGGTCTCCTGCACCTGTACCATAATCTTTTGTCTCTCCCTCTACCTTTGATTCAAACGCCTTATCTACACCAAGTGCGATGTCTGCTGACTGCTCATCGATTGAAGTAAGTACAGCAATTGATCTTGCGTTATAACCGTCTACGTTATTGACATAGCCGATTTCCTCGATGGTATCTCTTGCGATCTTCGCAATGTCTACATAAGCCTTTGTAGTGATCTCTCCAACGATAAGAGCGATTCCTGTAGCTACGGTGGTTTCAGCGGCTACTCTTGAATAGGGATCCTGCTCAAGGAGTGCATCTAAGATAGCATCCGAAATCTGATCCGCGATCTTGTCGGGGTGTCCTTCCGTAACTGATTCTGATGTAAATAACTTTCCCATTTTCCTTTACCTTTCTTTTCCGGCGTTTTTCTTCCGCCTTATTTAATCGTTTTTAAGATACTATCACCGGGAGCACATCCTGAAAATTACGTAAGCCTTATTGTCAGTGATAAAAAAAACTTATGACACAGAGGGACGGGGATAGGGGGTCACAATGACACAGGGGGACGGGGGTGGGGTGTCATTCGCCAAATTTGTTCAAATTGCCACTTTCACTTATCTTTTGGTGTGGTATACTTGTACAGTCTTTGCGCTCGTAGCGCATGACAGAATGGAGAAGAAAAAATGAAAAGAAAAAGTTTACTTATCGTATTCATCGCAGCAGGTCTTCTTACCGCTTGCGGAAGTAAGAATACTCAGCCTCAGGAAGCGGCTGAAACAGATGTAACAAGCAGCGTTTCCGAAGATGCGGCAGTTTCAGAAGTTCCCGCATCAGAAGCCGGAGAAACAAAACCTGAAGAAGAAACAGCTTCTTCCGATGAAGCTGATGCACCTTTCGAGATAGAGCCCGTTGCTGAATCAGAAAAAATCTACGTATCGCCCGAAAAGACACCTGCAAAGTTTAAAGATGCAGAGGAGATTTCTTTTGATGAGTGGTATGAGTTTGATACTGCCAAGACTTACACTTTTGAAGTAGAAAGCTCGTCAAAGTTTGTTTTCACCTTTGAGAACGGCCCTGACGCCGATCTTTACGATTGCAACGGCGATATTCTCAAGAACTTTATGTTCGATAATAAGGTGAACTGGGAAGACTCAAAATACATCGCCGACAGCACCTACTATCTTAAGGCAGGTCGTTACTATCTGCAGGTTACAAAGCATAACGATACCGGAAGATACTTCGATCCGAGATTAAATGATCCCGACTCAGTATGTGTGGAATGTGAAGATTCAAATGAGTCTTTTGTTGAAAGCTATAATTTAAGCGACGACTCAGCAGAGGATGCTAATGTAATAAATCTTGGAAAGAATTATTACGGACAGCTTGGATTTGATGATACTGCTGACGTATTCAAATTCACCCTTCCCAAAGCAGCGGAAGTAACCATTTATTACAAGTCCACTCTTTCACACGCTAAGTATGGTCTTATCGATTCAGAACTCAAGATGGTTCCCGAAAACCTGGACGATAACGCCTCCAAGCTCGCTGAAAGAATCGGAAAATCAGATTTAGATGTTGAGATCTTAAAGGCACTGTTCTCTGAGCCCAGATCAATTCCCGACGGCCAGGACAGCGTCGTACAAAAGATTCAGCTTGAAGCAGGCGATTACTACTTCAGCGCTATGGGCGATGCCTGGGGTGGTGAGGCTCTCGAGTATCATTCAGGTACATACGAGTTCAAAATTTCAGTAGAATAAAAATATAGAGTTTAATCTCTTCAGACGTAAAAACCCGCTGCAAAATAAGCAGCGGGTTTGTTATTTCAGTTTAGGATGACACCCCGGGACGGGGGTGGGGGGTCATTTTTAGCAATATTTACGCAGTTTGAGGAATGATACGCGTATTAATTTGAGGTACTTTTGGGTATATTCAGATTATGAGAAGCCCGTAAATCGGGGAAATAAGCACTATCTAATAACAAGGAGGCTATATGCAGAAAAACAGGATTATTTACGTTGATATTAACGCTTCCAAAGAGGGAAACGGAAGCAAGGAGATGCCCTTTAAGCATATTAATGATGCGGCAAAGGTTGCAAAGCCGGGCGATGAGGTTATCGTTGCTCCCGGCGTCTACAGAGAGTATGTCTGCCCTGTAAATGCCGGACTCGAAGATGCAAGAATCACATATCGCTCAGAAAAGCCCCTGGGGGCTGTAATAACCGGTGCCGAAGAGGTTAAAACCTGGAAGAAATATAAAAAGGACGTTTGGACCGCAAGGATCAATAACTCAATCTTCGGCTCCTACAATCCTTACAAAGAGTATGTCTACGGAGACTGGTATTTTGCCCCCAGGATCCGCCACACCGGCTGCGTATTTTTAAACAACCTCGCAATGTACGAGACCGCGTCCCTTGATGAGTGTATCAAAGCCGAAGCCGACGAATACGCTTGGAACGCCGAAGAATCAAGGTTTAAATGGTACACAGAGCAGGATGGAGACGAGACCGTTCTTTACGCCAACTTCAGAGGCGCTGACCCCAACAAGGAAAATGTCGAAGTTACGGTAAGAAGAAACTGCTTCATGCCTGACAAGAATTATGTAAACTATATAACAGTAAGCGGCTTTAATATCAATAAGGCAGCTCCTACCTGGGCTCCTCCCGCCGCATATCAGGACGGTATGGTCGGACCTCATTGGTCAAAGGGATGGATCATCGAGGACTGCGAGATCTACGGAAGCCGTTGCTGCGGTATCTCCCTCGGAAAGTATTACGACCCCGAAAACAATATGTACTTTACCGAGAAATACGTTAAAAGCCCTACTCAGATGGAGCGCGACGCTGTCTGCAGAGGCCAGTATCACGGATGGACAAAGGAGCGCATCGGAAGCCATATCATCCGCCGCTGCAATGTACACCACTGCGAACAGACAGGTATCGTAGGACGTATGGGAGGAGTCTTCTCAACTATTGAAGACTGCCACATCCACCACATCTGCAACTCTTCACAGCTTGCAGGCGCTGAAACCGCTGGTATCAAGCTTCATGCCGCTATCGACGTTACGATCCGCAGGAACCATATCCACGACTGTATCGAAGGAGTCTGGCTTGACTGGGAAGCGCAGGGTGCGAGAATTACCCAGAACCTCTTCCACAATAACCAGAGACCCGAGGGCGTAAAGATAAGAGACGGCATCATGTTCAACACCGATATCTTTATCGAGGTAGGACACGGACCCACACTTATCGACAATAACCTCCTTCTTTCAAAGGTATCAATCACTATCCCCAGCGAAGGAATCGGCGTTGTGAACAATCTGATACTCGGATCCTTCAGCCTTATAAACTCCGGCGTTGACAGCGTTGTTAACGGACAGCGCGAGCCCAGATACACTCCCTACCACATCCGCCACAGGACAGAGGTAGCGGGATTTATGACGATCCTTCATGGCGACGATCGTATCTACAACAATGTATTTGTTCAAAACTATAAGATTACCGATAAAAAGAAGACTCCTCAGGACAATGATTACGAAGCAGCAGGAACAAAGTGCTTCGATATCTTCCCGACTTACGAGGAGTGGTATGCACCTTTTGCAGACGGAAAACTCCCGGATATGGGTGCTCTCGCAAATGCGCACTTCGGTCATCTGCCTGTATGGGTAAAGGGAAATGCTTACTTTAACGGTGCAAATGTCTGCAAACACGAGAAAGTTAAGCTCGTGGATAAAAAGAATAAAGTAACCGTGGAACTTGTAGAAAAGGACGGAAGCTATAGCCTTAAGACTAATCTTCTCCCTCTTCTTAAGGATTTCAAGAACGGCATCATTACAAGCGATACCTTAGGATGTGCCTTCCAGCCCGAGCAAAGATTTGAAAATCCCGATGGAACCGCCATTACCTTTGACTCCGACTACTTCGGAAACCACAGAGGAATCGAAGCGATCCCCGGTCCCTTTGCGGATGAAAAAGCCGCTAAAAAAGTGCTTAGCAAGTTTTAAATCGGCGCAGGCTAACAGACTTCTATAAATATGCTGCTGTCACGGCGTCCGTCGTCTACTATGATACGGACGCCTTCTTCTATGTATGCAAAGCCTTCGGATGCCTTGTATTCCACTATTTTCCCGAACTGCTCAGTCGCGATCCGTATATTTTCACCGAAAAAGTACGCTCCTTCACCTATTAGAAAGGCGAAGGAAATGCCTTCTTTTGATGCTTTTTGCAAACAAAAGTCAAAGTCCTTTGTTTTAAGTATTCTGTCAAAAACAAAATCAGGGTCCGTTTTCGCGGGCCCTGAGTATTTACTAACGATACTTATACTTACGTTTTGAAACCATGCCCCCATATCTTTTAAAGCTTCCTTTGCAGCACTCTCCTCGCCTTTGGCTACTGCCGCCAGGGCGATAGGTACGCCGTTTGCTTTAATCCTTGCCTGTTGTAAAAGAAGCGCTGAGCCTTCTTTTATCTGATCTGTGATATAATCCATTTTCTCCCCCGGTTTAAACTAATGTATTTTATATTGTATACTATTAAATGTTTCTCTATCAGTTTTTTTCATAGCCTTATATTTTTCTCAAATACAACGCCTCTGTCTTTTCTTTCCTTAATCGCTCTGTAAGCTTCCTTTTCCATCTTTTTATAGCCTCCGGGCGTACAGCTTGCAATCTCGACCATACGCTTTGTTACTCCGTACATATCCGGGATACGCTGCGCTTTATCAAGGATCGTGCAGTCCTCTATAAGAAGCTCTAGGCTATAGCTGAGTCCCTCGTCAAAATCCTGCAGCGGTAAAAACTTATCCGCCGCTCCCTCTGAAAGAGGATTGATACCTGTAAGCAGAAAATGGAAAAACCTGCCAAATGCATATACATCCGAGAAAAGTCCGGCCTCCTCGGAAAACTGCTCAGGTGCGGAGGCTCCTACAGTGCCGCTTACAGAATCCGCCGCATCCCTAAGATAGCAGGCGGACCCGAGATCCAAAAGCCTTACATCCCCTTCAGGAGTAAGGACCATATTCTCGGCCTTAAGGTCTCTGAAAACTATGGGATTATCCTTGGTCTGGAGCCAGCCGAGTCCGTCGGCAACCGTAAGCGCCATCTTCATCGCCTCGCTTTGGGCAAATCCCTTTCTCCTTGTAAGGACATCGCTTAAGTTCTCTCCGAAGATGTACTCCATGATGATAAAGTACTCACCATCTGACTCGCCCGCATCTATAAATGCGGGAAAAAGAGGATGATCCGCTTCCTGTAAAAGCGCTGTTTCAATCTCCCAGACCTTTTTCTCTTTTATAACCTTGAGAGCCGCGTACTCTCCGGTTTCTTTGTTCTTTATCCGATAGACAGTTCCGAAGCTGCCCTCTCCCACCTTAACGGGAGTCTCGTATTTTGCTGAAAAATCCATTAAAAATCCTCTTGATCAAATGATCATTTTACAAAAAAGATGTTTCTTATATCGTTGAAGAAAACAAGGACGATAAGTACGATAAAGAAAACCACTCCGATGAAATTAACCAGAGCCTCTTTATCCCTCGGTACAGGCTTTCCTCTGATTATTTCAATAAGTATAAACATCAGCCTGCCGCCATCGAGAGCAGGGATAGGCAGGAGATTCAGGATTCCGAGATTGATGGTAAGCATTAATGCGATGTTTAGCATATTTACCACAACCGTCGAAAATCCGTACTCTTTTGTCTGTTCATAGGTCTTGCCTACAACGTTTACCGCTATGCCGACAGGGCCCGAAATATCGCTTGTTTTGACCTTACCCCTTATCAGCATAAAGAGGCTTCCGTAGGTCATCTTGAAATTGTATCTGACCTCATACCAGGTGTACTTAAGGGCATCCGCTCCTTTAAGGGTTACAAAGTCCGAGTTCATAATACCGATAAGGTATCTGCCTTCCTCACTGTCATAAACAGGAGTAAGAGTAGTCTTATATTTTTCCCCGTCTCTCATATACTCGACATCAACATCCCCACCGTTATAAAGAGCGTTGAAAAGGATGATGTCATCGTAGAGGTATATCTTTTGTCCGTTAAGAGAAAGGATTCTGTCCCCATCCTCGAGACCGGCCGCCTGCGCTGCGCCTCCCTCTGTTACCTGAGTAGCCACGGGCTCTCTTATAGCTATGAGATTTACCATTATAAAGGCAATGATAAATCCAAGGATAATATTAAAAGCGGGACCTGCCAAAGTTACCGCAAGCCTTTTCCAGACACCGGCCTCTAAGAATGATCCGCCGTACTTACCCTCCGGATTTTCTATGCCGGAATTGCCTTCCTTTTTTTCGCCTTCAGCAACGTCGTCCTGGCCTTCAAATACGCAGGCTCCGCCCAGTGGAAGGAGCTTTATGGAGTACTTTGTACCGCCCTTAGTCCAGTGGATGATCGTAGGTCCAAATCCTACAAAGAACTCCACAACATGTATCCCGTTGGCTCTCGCAATAATAAAATGCCCGAATTCATGGGACACAACTACCACAGAAAAAATAAGCAAAAACCAAAAGATGCTGACGAGAGTATTTAACATACTTCGGATACCTCCCTCTCGGCCTCAAGTATCTGCTCTACTGAGGGATTATCTATTACAGTGTGGGCATCCATTGCCTTCTCTATGATATCGTAAATATCCAAAAATCCGATCTTTTTGTCAAGGAATCTGGCAACCGCAAGCTCGTTGGCCGCGTTAAATACAGTAGGCATGCTTCCGCCTTCAGCTGCCGCCCTAAGAGCGAGGGCAAGGCCTCTAAACACTTCGGGATCGGGCTTTTCGAAGGTCATATTCTTAACCGCAAAAAGATCAAGCTTGTTTCCGGTCATAGGAAGTCTGTTGGGATAGAAAAGAGCGTACTGTATCGGAAGTTTCATATCCGGCACGCCCATCTGGCCTATAACAGCTCCGTCCTCAAATTCCACAGCAGAGTGTAAGATGCTCTGGGGATGCACAACAACCTGTATCTTCGAAACCGGAACATCAAAAAGCCATCCGGCCTCCATTACCTCAAGTCCTTTATTTACAAGGCTTGCAGAGTCGATAGTAATCTTTCTTCCCATCGACCAATTGGGATGCTTTAAGGCATCCTCAACCGTCTTTGTACGGAGCTGCTCTGTAGTCATATTTCTGAAAGGCCCGCCACTGGCGGTAAGAAGTATCTTAGAGATCTTATTACCCTTTTCCCCGTGGAGAGACTGGAAAATAGCGGAATGCTCGCTGTCAACGGGAAGTATCTTAACTCCCTTTTTCGCTGCGAGGGGCATGATTATATGCCCTGCGCAAACAAGAGTCTCCTTGTTGGCAAGGGCTATATCTTTACCGGCTTCTATAGCTGCGATAGTCGGTCTAATACCGATCATTCCCACAACAGCCGTAAGGACGATATCTGCCTCAGCTAAAGTTGCGGCCTCTATAAGTCCGTCCATTCCCGATAGGATCTTTACGGGTAAATCCTTTACTCTTTCCTTAAGATCCTTTGCCGCTTCCTCGGACCACATAACAGCCAAAGAAGGACCAAACTTTCTTATCTGCTTTTCCATAAGAGTAACATTGCTGCCTGCGCAAAGGGCAAGGACAGAAAGATACTCTCTGTAACTGTCTACTACTTCAAGGGTCTGGGTACCGATAGAACCGGTAGAGCCCAAAACAACTATCTTTTTTTTCTCCATACAAAAATCCCTATATTCAAGACAATGCCCTTAGGCCGATCATCTTGTCGAACTTTCCTGTTACCTAAAAAAGATTTGTCGCCCCCGCCAGGGAGCGACATCCTTAAAACTCATACTAAAAATTGTTTAAAATCAGTAAAAGTGAAAGAACATATATAGCAGGTGCGGTGGAGATCATAGAGTCAAACCTGTCCATGATTCCGCCATGTCCGGGTATAAGCTTCGCGTAATCTTTAAATCCTTTGTTACGCTTGATTCCAGATGCAACCAAATCCCCCAGCATTCCTATAAGTCCGCCTACCATACTGATGGCAGCGAGTATAAGATAAAAATATTGAATCTCAATTCCCATCTTCGCAAGACCGGGCATAACGTAGAAGTATCCGTAAACACCTCCGATAATACCGCTTGCAAGGATTCCGCCGATACATCCGGCCAATGATTTATTGGGGGATAAAACGGGGAAGATCTTTCTCTTTCCAAAAGCACTTCCGATAAGGTAGGCGAAAGTATCGCATCCCCATGAACCGATAAGTATCATCCAGATAAGATACTTTCCGTAGGGCTCGGACTGTCTCGTCATATAGATAAATGAAAGCATTACGGGGCAGTAAAGGAAAGAAAAGCTGATGTCTGCGATCCTTCCGATCTCAACTTTCGGGAAGCTGAAAACATAGACAAAAAGGATAGCAATTACAAAGCAGACAACCACCATGAACTGGTAAACAGGTTCATGGAAAAATACCATTACGCCGTAATAAACTACTATTGTGACAAGTCCGATAATGTCGAGAAAGTCAATCTTTTTCTTAGCCGGCAGAGGCACTCTCTCTCCGCCCGGAACAACGCTTTTGCAGGCAAATGCCTTAGAAAGCTCCCAGAATCCGATACAGGAGATAACAAGTAAAACTCCCGCGAGTGCATAGCCTCCGAATATGAAAAGCGCAACAATGCCCGCAAGCATTGTGATAGCACTGATCGATCTTGTAATAAATTTACGCATTAAGTCCTCCGAAACGGGTTTTACTTTAATCCGCCGAAACGGCGCTCTCTGTGATTGTAGGCATCAATAGCCTTTTCAAGCTCTGCTTCATTAAAGTCGGGCCATGCCACATCAGTAAAATAAAACTCGGTATATGCAAGTTGCCAAAGAAGGAAATTGGAAATCCTCTGCTCTCCGCATGTACGGATAAGGAGATCCGGATCGGGAATTCCCGCAGTATCGAGCTCTCCCGCTATGGTTTCTTCCGTAATATCTTCAGGCTTTATCTCCCCCGAAAGGACTTTATCTGACAGTTTTGAAACAGCGCGTCTTATCTCATCCCGTCCGCCGTAGTTGATGGCTATCTGGAAATGAAGTCCGGTGTTTGCCGCTGTTTCGCGCTCAAGGTCCTCGATACTTTTAACAATATCGGGATCAAGCCTTGTCCTGTCACCAATGACCTGTATGTGAACATTATTCTTTGCCGCTTTTCGCAGGCTTCCCACCATATATTTACGGAGAAGTCCCATAAGAGCGGTAACTTCATCTCCCGGTCTGTTCCAGTTTTCCGTGGAAAAGGCGTAAACCGTGAAGTATTTGATACCGGCCTTATCGACAATTGTAAGCATGTCCTCCACAACCTGTGCTCCGCGGACATGGCCTGCGTTACGAGGCAATCCTTTTGCCTTTGCCCAGCGTCCGTTGCCGTCCAGAATAACAGCCACGTGACGTGGAATTTTTCTCTCATCAGGCATTATACTGTCATTAACTCCTTGGTCTTGACCTCTACAAGAGCATCAATATCCTTAACATACTTGTCTGTGATCTTCTGAAGTTCATCCTCAAGAGACTTGATCTCATCTTCAGAAACTTCACCCTTGCCAAGCTTCTTAAATGCATCATTGCCGTCGCGGCGTACATTTCTTACCGCAACCTTAGCATCCTCAGCCTTTTTCTTGATATCCTTAACAAGCTCCTTACGACGATCCTCGGTAAGCTCGGGGAATACAAGTCTGATAACATTACCGTCATTGGTAGGATTGATTCCGATGTCGGATGTAAGGATTGCCTTTTCGATGTCCTTTAAAAGGCTCTTCTCCCAGGGCGCGATCTGGATGATCCTTGCCTCGGGAACAGTAACGTTTCCTACCTGCTGAATAGGGGTAGGGGTTCCGTAATAATCAACACGAAGCTTGTCGAGGACATGGGGATTTGCTCTTCCCGCACGGATAGCGGCGAAGTCAGCCTCAAGATGCTCGATGGCTTTAGTCATTTTTTCGTCGTAGCTTTTAATTCTTTCGTCCATTATATTAAGTCTCCTATGACATTACACGGTAACCTTAGTTCCGTGGAATTCTCCTTTAAGCGTATTTACGATGCTGTTTTCCTCATTAAGTCCGAACACCCACATAGGCATATGGTTGTCCCTTGCGAGAATCGAAGCGGTCATATCAACAACCTGAAGGTTCTTTGCGATAACCTCGTCGATCGATACCTCATCGTACTTAACAGCGGCAGGATTCTTTGCAGGGTCTGAATCGTATACTCCGTCGATTGACTTGGCAAGGAGTATAACATCCGCCTCTACCTCAATCGCACGAAGTACAACTCCCGTATCCGTAGAGAAGTAAGGATGTCCGGTTCCTCCTGCGAAAAATACTACCTGACCGTGAGCAAAATATTTATTAGCTCTGTCCTTGGAGAAAAGCTTGGTAAAGGAACCGCACTCAAAAGGAGTAAGAACATTGGTCATCATCCCAACGCTTCTGAAAATCTCAGATACATAGATGCAGTTCATAACAGTAGCAAGCATTCCTATCTGGTCTGCCTTTGTACGGTCGATATTTTCGCTTGAGCGGCCACGCCAGAAGTTTCCGCCTCCGGTCACGATACCTACCTCGATACCGTCATCTACCAGCTGTTTAACCTGAAGCGCAACTTTTCTGACGGTAGCCTCGTCAAATCCCGTCTTGTTGGGGCCTGCAAGGGCTTCACCGCTTAACTTTAACAAAATACGCATATTTTTTCTCCAAAACTATTAATTACTTATCGCTCTTATTCTTCTTGTTGCCGATAGTCTCGGGCTTGTAATCGTCAAAGAAGGATGTAGGGCTGACATCAGCGTAGCACTGTGAGCACATACCTTCGATAGCCGCACCGTTGTTGATCTGTACGGACTTTGAACGGATATTGCCCATAACGATCGCTGAAGAATCAAGGATAACAGGTCCGTGTACATCGATATCTCCCTTAACCGCACCTGCAACTGCTGCGGAGAAGCCTGTGATATTTCCTACGATAACGGTTCCAGCACCGATCTTGATCGAAGATTCGCTGGATACATCGCCTGTGATCTTTGCGTTCTCAGCGAAGATTTCATGAGCCTTTGAATTTCCGGTAACATGTCCGGTGATGTTGAGCTTACCGTTAACGTCAATGTTTCCTTTAACGCTTCCGAGTATCTCGAGAGAGCCTTCGGTGCTGATATCACCATTTACAGTCATACCCAGGGTGATTACTGATGTTTCATCTGAATAGTTTGCATTACTGTCCATTTTAAAATCTGCTCCTTTGAAATTATTATCTTCGAATTTATCTTCTTCATAAACAGGCTCTTCCTCGGTAACGGCCGAAGCTGAAGCAGCCTCCATATCGGCAAATACGGTGTCGAGTGCCGATTCGGCATCCGAGCTTTCGGTCTGTTCTGCGGCTTCTTCGCTTTCCTTTGCCTGTTCAAGAGAAATATCTCCGTTTAAAGCCTCGTTCAAGAGATTCTCATAATCCGCATCGCTTAAAGCTTCCGGTTTCTCGTCTATAGCGTCGAGCATTGCGGATACATCAGGGAGATCTGTCTTTTCTTCTTCGGATACTTCGGCGGCTTTTTCTGCAAGAGCCGCTTCATCCAAAGCCTCGGTAGTTTCGTTTTTCTCTTCGGGAATAAGTTCATTTACCGCCTGAGATAAGTCCTGCTTAAGGTCTCCAAAAAAACCCATTTACGTAATTCCTCCTTTTTATTCTACATGCCGTACCGGTTCGGTATCGGATGTAATAGGTAAAATTGCTGCCCCTTCGATCTTTTGTATTTTCTCGATGATCGCGGGGAGTGCCTGTACTGTTGTAGGCTTGTCGAGAGAGTCATGCATCAGTATCACGGACACCTCTCTGTTTTCTATTCCGCTCGTAGCGTTCAGAAGAATCTGCTCTGCGCTTAAAAGCTCTCCCGAAGCATCTCCCGAAGATACGTTCCAGTCGAAATAGGTCACGCCTCTGTCATTCAATATACTGATAAAACGGTGCATATCAAGAGCGCTTACGCTGTTGGAGCTTCCTCCCGGGAAGCGGTAAAACTGCGGCTCTTTTCCCGTTGCGCTTTCAAGTAATGTCGTAATACTGTCAAGGTCATCCGTGAAGTTTTCTTCACTTGAATAGATCTTGGAGTAAACATGGCTGTAAGAGTGCATTCCGAGGGTATGTCCCTCCTCTACTATCCTCTTATATGCCTCAAGATCGCTTTCGGATTCCTTGCCCACTACGAAAAATGTGGCCTTTACGCCATAGCTGTCCAAAATATCAAGAATATCATCGGTATAAGCACTGGGGCCGTCATCAAAGGTCAGATAGACTTTGTGGGCCGCTTCGCTGACATCTCCTCCGCCGGAAAAGGTCCAGACAACCTCATCAGACAAAAGTCCCGCCCCGGTATTTTCCCCGGGAAGATCAGCCACAGCGGTATTTCCGGCCATTTCCTCCGGTTCCATAAGAGCCTCGGCTATAGCGAGCCTTTCCGCGCCGTCTAAGCGGCCTACATGAGAAAAGCCCTTAAGCTTCATATCAGCAACTTCCGCGGCAAGGTTATTTACCCTTTTTTCGATGGAAGCCTGTTTGATGACAAGATATATCCCGGTGATATTGGGCAGGATAAGCAAAATTACCAAAGCGCCGATGATAAGTTTCTTAAGCCTCGCCACTCTCCCGGCGCCGGCTCTTTTCATACGCTCTTCCATAACAAACATCCCAAATATATAGCTATTTCACACCTATCCAACAGTATAACATATTAGCCAAAAAGCAAAAAGGATTTTTTGACATTTTTTTCGCCATATACTATAATTTGAAAGGTTTAAAATCTTTTACAGAAATGAGGACAGGCTAATGAGTTTCGAATTCATAAAAAAGCTGCCTACCCCCGATGAGATCAGGGAACAATATCCGGTTCCGGAAGAGGTTTTAAAGATCAAGGCCAAAAGAGATGCCGAGATCAAGGATGTCATCACGGGAAAGAGCAACAAGTTTTTGGTTATTATCGGCCCCTGCTCTGCAGACAACGAGGAGTCCGTTTGCGACTATGTAAACCGTCTCGCAAGGGTTAATGAGCAGGTAAAGGATAAGCTTATACTTATCCCCAGAATCTACACCAACAAGCCCCGTACCAACGGTGGCGGTTACAAGGGAATGATCCACCAGCCCGATCCGGAAAAGGGTGTAGACTTTTTAGCCGGTCTTATCGCTATCAGACATATGCACCTTCGTGCCGTTAAGGAAACAGGACTTAGTTCTGCAGACGAGATGCTTTATCCCGAGAACTGGAGATATCTCTCCGACCTTGTTTCCTACGTAGCTGTAGGTGCCCGTTCCGTTGAAGACCAGCAGCACAGACTTACCGTTTCAGGTTTCGATGTTCCCGCCGGAATGAAGAACCCCACAAGCGGTGACTTCTCTGTTATGCTCAATTCAGTATTTGCTGCCCAGCATCCTCATTCCTTTATCTATCGTGGATGGGAAGTAAATACCAGCGGAAACGAATTTGCACACACCATCCTTCGCGGTGCCACCAACAAGCACGGAAACAATACTCCCAACTACCACTACGAGGACCTTGTAAGACTCCTTGATATGTATAACAAGATGGAGCTTAAGAATCCCGCATGCGTAGTTGATACAAACCATTCAAACTCCAATAAGCAGTTTGAACAGCAGGTTCGTATCGCAAAGGAAGTTATGCACAACCGCAAGCTTAATCCCGACCTCGAAAAGCTCGTAAAGGGACTTATGATCGAGAGCTATATCGAAGAGGGCAGCCAGAAGATCGGCGAGCACATCTATGGAAAATCCATCACAGACCCCTGCCTTGGATGGGAAGCTTCCGAAAGACTTATCTACGATATCGCTGATTCTGTTATCTAAGTTTAAGCAGTTTTTCAATGCAAAGATAAGGCAAGAGCCGATTCCAAAAGGAACCGGCTCTTTATTTACGTTAATAAAAGTATTAAAAAGGTTGATTCTCGAAAAGGATCTGCAGCCCTACTCCGTAATCCCGATCATCTTGCATGCCTCTTCGTCCATAATCTCTTCAAGGCTCTTGATACTTTCCACAAGCTGGATAAATCTGATATAGCCTATTCTCTTAACTACATTGTAGAGATAGTCATTCAGGATCTCCTGCTGTTCCTGCATAAGTCTGTGACCGGTTTCGGAAAGTCTGATGTAGGTACCCTTTCCGTCATGCTCCCAGTAGATATAGCCCTTAGTCTGAAGCCTCTTAACTGCATTTGATACTTGGCTGATGGTCATATTAAACTGCTCTGAAAGCTGTGTGAGGTAAATGGGCTCAGTGATGTGTTCTTCCGTGGTATTCCCGTATACCTTTTTTAAGGCCGTAAAATCGATCAAGGATATCTTCGAAAAGATCTTTTTCAAATGATCCGAGTCAATGGTGGACCTGATCTGTAGCATCTGATTCGCAAGTTTAACGAGGTCATCCTTTGTTACTTCATTTGTAGACATATTTGCCCTCTCTTTCGCTTGTTTTGGATGTTATAGGTTTAAAAATATCGCGGTAAGTTATTCCCTACGGATTATCCTCTGGGATGTGCCCCGCTGTATACTTTTCTAAGATCATTGTGGCCGAGAGATGCATAAACCTGGGTTGTATATACATCGGAGTGGCCAAGCATTTCCGACACGCTGTGTACATCGGCTCCTCCCGCCATCATATGGGCGGCGAAGGAATGGCGTAGAGTATGGGGTGTGATCTCCATCTCGATACCGGCCTTCTTGCCATAGGCTTTAATAAGCTTCCAAAAGCCCTGGCGGCTCATAGGATCGCCGAGGCAGCTGGGGAACAGTATATCGCTCTCATTTCCCTTAAGAAGCAGCTCTCTGCTCTCGGAAAGATAATTCACAAGAGCCTCTCTTGCATTGGATCCGAAAGGAATAACCCTTCCCTTACAGGTAAGGAGGTCCTTAGCAAGATCTACATCGCTTACTTTGAGTCCGATAAGTTCTGAAACTCTGATGCCGGTGGCATACAGAAGTTCAAGCATAGCCTTGTCTCTGACTCCCTTAGGGTCAACGCTCTTAGGCTGGGCAAGAAGCTTTTTAACTTCTTCCTCAGACATTATCTCCGGAACGTGCTTTTCAATCTTGGGTGCCTGCAAACATTCCGATACGTCTGTATCTACAATATGCTCGTTATACAAGTAATGGAAAAAAGCATGAATAGAAGCAACATTTCTGGAAATAGTTGCTGCCTTGAAACTGCCGGCTTCCAAATATACGATGTAGGACTTAAGGTTGGCGGCAGATACCTGTCTGGCATCATGAATCGCCAATCCGTTGCAATACTGCTGAAGTTTAACCAGATCGCGCTTGTATGATAAGCGAGTATTTTCGGACATCTTCTTTTCATCTTCCAGGTATGTCAAAAATGAGTCCAATTCGTCGTTCATCACATCTCTACTCCTTTGTCGCCTTAGTAATCCAAAGTTTGTAATAATTTCTCCAAGTGAAATTCAGAGATATTTTCAGGCGGCAAAGCCTATTATAAATATGATAATTTATAAAAGCAATGTGGCAATTTTCACTATAAAATTACTGAAATTTCTGCGTTTTTTCTACTTACACAAGATACTGGCACAAGTCATTTTATGTAACCCAAGATGTTGTCGAAACAAATGTTTGTGGGTAATAAATATGCCACAAAAATTTTTGATATATTAAAAATTTATTACAAAATTATTTACAAATATTCCTGATTATTTTTTGTATTTATATGCATATAGCATTATACCGCAGATTGTTTTTGAATCCTGGATCTTGTTTTCGTAGATCATAGATATAAGTTCTTCAAGGTCGTATGCATACACGTCAACGAACTCATCCTCGTCAAGGTCCTGGCCCTCACGTCTTTTCAGACCGGTAGCAAGATAGATGTCTATCTTTTCGTTACAAAAAGCTACGGTTGTATAGATGGAAGTAAGAAACTCTGTCTTTTCGGCTATATAGCCTGTTTCTTCTCTAAGTTCTCTCACAGCCGCATCCATAGTAGGCTCGTCCCGGCCGTTTAACCCTCCGGCGGGGATTTCTATCGTCTCTCTTTCAAGGGCGTTTCTGTACTGTTTAACCATAATAAGCTTGCCGTCTTCTCTTACTGCCACAACAGCGGCAGCCCCCTTATGGTCTATAAGGTCCCATTTAGCTATATTCCCGTTAGGAATCTGCATAGTGTCTCTGTAGTAATCAATAATAGCTCCCTTGGCTACAAGTTCTCTTCCGATTCTCTTTATTTCTTCCATTTTTATCCTCCAAAAAAGCGGCTCCCTTAAGGGAACCGCTTTAATTCTACTTGCTTTCCAATATTTTTTCAACACTGACCAGTTTTACGCAAAGGACAAAGAGGTCAGTCGCCTGAGCCATCTCTTCCGGTGAAGGGAAGGAAGGGGCGATTCTGATATTTTTATCCTCAGGATCTTTACCGTAAGGGAATGTAGCTCCGGCTCCGGTAAGAACAACTCCCGCTTCCTTACACTTGGCAACGATTGCCTTTGCGCATCCCGGAAGGGAATCAAAGGATATGAAGTATCCTCCGTTGGGATTAGTCCAGGTTCCGATTTCAAGTCCGCCGAGTTCCTTTTCAAGTACTCCTTCAACTGCAAGGAACTTAGGTCTCATCGATTCGGCATGCTTCATCATATGAGCCTTTACTCCGTCAAAATTCTTAAAGAACTTAACATGTCTTAACTGATTCACCTTATCGTATCCGATAGTCTGAACCGTCATAGACTTCTTGATCCATGCAAGGTTATCGGGAGATGATGCTACCGCTGAAATTCCGCCTCCGGCGTAGGTAACCTTTGAGGTAGAAGCAAACTCATATACCATATCAGGGTTTCCGCACTTCGCGCACTCATCAAGGATGTTCAGGATATTATCCTGCTTATCGGGCTCCTCGTAGAGATGGTGAATGGCGTATGCATTATCCCAGAATATCCTGAAATCCTTAGCTGCAGGCTTCAAAGCAGCAAAGCGTTTTACTGTCTCATCGCTGTAGCTATAGCCTTGGGGATTTGAATACTTTGGAACACACCAGATTCCCTTTACAGTTTCGTCGTTATTTACATACTTCTCGACCATATCCATATCGGGTCCTTCGGGGGACATGGGAACAGTGATCATCTCAACGCCAAAGAACTCGGTTATGCGGAAGTGTCTGTCGTATCCCGGTGCGGGGCAGAGGAACTTAACCTTATCAAGCTTACACCAGGGAGTATTTCCGTTAACACCGTGTGTAAAAGATCTTGACACGGTATCGTACATTATATTAAGACTTGCATTTCCGCAGACAATAACAGACTCGGGGCTGACATCCATAATCTGTGCCATAAGCTCCTTTGCTTCGGGAATACCGTCGAGAACGCCATAGTTTCTCGTATCGGTACCATCCTGTGCCTTTAAAGTGTCTTCGGATGAAAGTGCATCAAGAAATCCTTTAGAAAGATCAAGCTGTGCGGGGCTGGGCTTTCCTCTCGACATATCGAGCTTAAGTCCCTTTCCTTTTGCGTCCTCGTAAGCCTTTTCAAGCTCTGCTTTAAGAGTAAGCAGTTCTTCGCGAGTCATTTCCTTGTAAGCCTTCATTACAAATCTCCAATCCTTGTTGTCTCTGATTGTATACAATCATACAAATATACATCTTGCTTATAATACAATAAGTTAGCAAATCCTTCAATAGGCAATATTTAACAAAAAAATGCCACTACCCGAAGGTAATGGCATTTATTTTGCTTTAAGTAATGTTTTTCGAAACCGGAATTATGATTTATTTAGCGTAATCTGTCACGCGACTCTCGCGGATAACATTAACCTTAATCTGTCCGGGATACTTCATTTCAGCCTCAATCTGTTTAGAAATATCGTGAGCAAGAAGTACCATATCGGTATCTGAAATCTGCTCGGGGACAACCATAACTCGAACTTCTCGTCCTGCCTGAATAGCAAAAGACTTTTCTACCCCTTTGAAATTGTTGGAAATATCTTCCAGCTGTTTTAAACGGCTGGTGTAAATCTCGAGAGTCTCTCTGCGAGCTCCCGGTCTGGCTGCGGAGATTGTATCCGCTGCCTGAACGATGCATGCAATAAGTGAAGTAGCTTCTACATCGCCGTGATGTGATTCAACGGCATTAATGACAACTGCGTTTTCCTTATACTTGCGGCACAGATCAGCTCCAAGCTGTACATGAGATCCTTCCATCTCATGGTCAACCGCTTTACCGATATCATGCAAGAGTCCGGCGCGTTTAGCAAGTCTGACATCAAGTCCCAGTTCAGAAGCAAGTAATCCTGAAAGGTGAGCTACTTCGATGGAATGCTTAAGAGCATTCTGACCGTAGCTTGTACGATACTTCATACGGCCAAGTAATTTGACGAGTTCAGGATGCAGGCCGTGCACTCCAACTTCCAGTACGGCTGCTTCACCTTCTTCTTTAATGGTCTGGTCAACTTCCTTTTGAGCCTTCTCAACCATTTCTTCGATTCTCGCAGGATGGATTCTTCCATCCACAATGAGTTTCTCGAGCGCAATCCTTGCAACCTCACGGCGCACAGGATCGAATGCGGAAAGTACGACTGCTTCCGGAGTATCATCAATGATAAGCTCAACCCCGGTCAAGGTTTCGAGCGTACGGATATTTCTACCCTCTCTACCGATAATACGTCCCTTCATCTCGTCGTTAGGAAGCTGGACTACTGAGATAGTTGTCTCTGAAACATGATCAGCTGCACATCTCTGAATTGCGGTAACAACATACTCTTTAGCCTTCTTGTCCGCCTCTTCCTTTGCCCTGTTCTCCATTTCCTTGATCATCAGGGCTTCGTCATGTCTGACTTCATCTTCAACAATTTTCAACAAGTACTCTTTTGCTTGTTCAGAGGTTAATCCGGAAATTCTTTCCAGTTCCTGTAGTCTCTGCTCGTTAAGCTTAGAGATTTCCTCCTTCATCTTAGAAAGATTCTCTTCTCTCGCTGCGAGGCTTTGCTCACGACGCTCGAGAGCGTCTGTTTTCTTATCAATCGCTTCTTCCTTCTGCTGAATCCTGTGCTCGCTCTTGGAAACTTCAGCGCGACGTTCTTTAACTTCGCGATCGGTTTCGTTCTTAATACGAATGGATTCCTCCTTCGCTTTAAGAGCAGCTTCTCTCTTGTCGGACTCCGCAGTTTTTAAGGCTTCATCAATTATCTCTCTGGCTTTGTCCTCAGCAGAACCGATTGTTTTCGCTGCTGATTTCTTGAGGGTGTTGGACGTTATAAGTACTGCCAAAACGGCGGTAATTAATATAGCACCAGCGAGGATCCCGATGAATGCGACCATAGGAATTGGTGGCATAGGCATTACAGGAGCACCTCCTTATTTAATTTTCATAGTACAACATTTATTATATTAATGTTTTGAGGGAATAATGTCAACCCCAAATAACCGGCGTAATATTATCGGATTTCAGAAGGAATCCCAATCGCCAAGGGCTTTTCTGACAGTTTCGGAGGAATATCCTTTTGATGCAAGATATGCAAATTGTTTTGCAAACTCTTTTCGGTCATTGCATGTCAAAGGGTCAAATTTTCTTTTTCTCAAAAGATTTTTAATCTGCTCCGTCTCGTCCTGTATAAAGCCCTCATCAGAGCAAGCCTCAAAAGCCTCGCGGATTGTTTCGGAAGATATTCCTTTTCTTTGGAGGTCCTGTTTAATACGCATACGGCTCTTGTCCGAAAGGTGTACCCGTATGTACTCCTCGGAAAGCCTCTTATCGTCAAGATATCCGTAGGAAGAGACATAGCTTATGGCACCGGCTATTATCTCCTCGGGATAGAAGCCCTCTCTTAATTTGTCTTCAAGCTGTTTTATGGAATATGTACGGCTCTTTAAAAGATTCATAGCCCGCAACTTCGCTCTCTTAGGAAGAAGAGTATTTACTATTTCAATATAATCTTTTTCGGAAAGTTCCTCGCCCTCCCGGATATTAAAACGGCGAAGTTCGCCTTTGTAAAGGACAAAGGCGAACTCCTCATCAAGCCATACTCGGCTTCTTTTTTTATCCAGAGGCAGAATCTTTGTAACCTGCATCAGATCAATCCTCGGTATTCTTTTCCTTTGATGCTCTTCCGGAGGTCTTAACGGGCGCCTCGTCAGGAGCTTCAGCGGCAGCTGAGGTGCCATTTAATCCGTAATGAGCACGTACCTTAGCTTCTATCTCTCCGCAGATAGCGGGGTTATCCTTAAGGAACTGCTTTGCATTCTCACGTCCCTGTCCGATCTTGTCTCCGTTATAGGCATACCATGCACCTGATTTAACAATAATATCCGCATCGGCAGCCTTATCGAGAATATCTCCCGCAACGGATATACCCTCACCGAACATAATATCAAACTCAGCTTCCTTGAAAGGAGGCGCTACTTTGTTCTTAACGACTTTAACTCTGGTTCTGTTACCGATAACTTCTCCGCCCTGCTTGATAGATTCGATACGTCTTACATCGAGTCTTACAGAGGAGTAGAATTTAAGAGCACGTCCACCTGTAGTTGTCTCGGGGTTTCCGAACATAACACCTACCTTCTCACGAAGCTGGTTGATAAATACAACTACGCAGTTTGACTTGCTGATAACAGCGGTAAGCTTTCTGAGCGCCTGGGACATAAGCCTTGCCTGAAGGCCTACATGGGAATCTCCCATATCACCGTCGATCTCGGCCTTGGGAACAAGGGCAGCAACAGAGTCAACTACTACAATATCTACAGCACCGGAGCGAACCATCGTCTCAGCGATCTCAAGCGCCTGCTCACCGTTGTCAGGCTGGGAAATATAGAGGTTATCGATATCTACGCCGATATTCTTTGCATACACGGGATCGAGGGCATGCTCTGCATCGATAAATCCGGCGATTCCGCCTCTTTTTTGTACTTCAGCTATCATATGAAGAGTAACGGTAGTCTTACCACTTGATTCGGGACCATAGATCTCTACGATCCTTCCCTTAGGTATTCCTCCGAGTCCAAGGGCGATGTCAAGGCTTATGGAACCGGTGGGGATGGTCTCAACGGACATCTGCGCGTTGGGATCTCCGAGTCTCATAACCGTTCCTTTTCCGTACTGCTTTTCAATCTGGCTCAGAGCCGCTTCAAGTGCTTTTTTCTTCTCTTCGTTTTCCATTATATAATCTCCTTTTGAGAACGAATGTTCGCTTTCTTGTATCAGAATAAAACATCCGTTCGATTTTGTCAACCGAATTAATCAAAATTCGGGCCTGTTTCAATCACATTTTTAATTTATCATATTTTAGGGGTAATAAAAGTCACTTTATCGGCATATAAGCCGAAATCTTGAATTTTGAACTGTATGATTTCAAATATTGAAAATTCTTCCGCATGGGTAAAATAACACAGAGGGCTCACAAACGCAAGCCCTCTGCAAATAATTTATATATTTTTTCGAAAAACGAAAACTCCGAAAGATTAATCCTCGTCGGATCCGAAAGTAACTCTGCTGTAATACTCCAGCATATTATTCCTCATAAAGGCAAGAGCTGCGGCGGTCGCGGCCTCTCTTATCTCATTTCTTTCGCCTGTAAAATGGGCTTCGGTAACAGCTACCTTTCCCTTTATGCAGCATCCGATGTACACAAGGCCCACAGGCTTATCCTCACTGGCGTCCGGACCCGCATTTCCGGTCACGCTGACACAGATATCCGCTTTTGTTATGGCAGCAAGGCCCTTAGCCATATCTTTGGCCGTTTCGGCGCTAATAACTCCGTACTTGTCTATAACGGAGCGCCTTACTCCGAGGATTTTTCTCTTTGACTTGTTGGAGTATGTTATATATCCGTATTTATATACTTCGGATACTCCGGGAACGTTGATAAGTCTCGCGCTAAGCATTCCGCCGGTGCAGGACTCCGCACAGGATACAGTAAGATTGTTTGCGAGCAAAAGATCGACCACAGCCTGCTCAAGAGTAACGCTTTCTTCAGTAGAGTAGATGTAGTTTCCAAAGATTTCCTTAAGCTGTCCGACAACGGGCTTTATGATCTTTCTTGCTGATTTTTTGTCCTCTGCGGCTGTCGAAACACGTATATGCACCTCTCCCACTATTGAAGAGATGTCAACCTGCGCTTTTTCGGGGACCTCTACATCGGTGATAAGGCCTCTTACCTTGTCTTCCCCGATTCCGCAGATTTTAACGCATCTTGAAAAGATTGTTTCTTTTCCGTTTTCAGATGTGGTTTCCTTGATTTTATCCAGTTTCATATTTTCTCCAATTTACCTTTTATCAGCGGGTAAGAACTTTATGATTCTTGTAGATATAATCCACAAGAGAGATCACTGTAAGGATCAGCGCCAGGTACATAACTATCGTCAAAAGAATTCCGTAAAAAGGAATATAGGGGCTAAGATCCAGAATCGCCATGATAACAAGTGTCATTTGAAGCGTAGTCTTCCACTTTCCCCAATAGCTGGCAGCTATTACGATACCTGCATCCGAAGCCACAAGTCTGAAGCCGCTGATTATAAATTCGCGCGCTATTATAACTATGACGATCCATGCAGGTACTCTCCCCATTTCCACAAGGCAGATGAGTCCGGAGCAAACAAGGACCTTATCCGCAAGGGGATCCATAAACTTTCCGAAATTGGTGACAAGATTGTATTTTCTCGCTATCTTTCCGTCAAAAAGGTCAGTAAGGCTCGCGAGAATAAAGATAGCATCAGCAACTATGCAAGCGGTGAAAAAATTGTCCTCGCCATACCAGCCGTGGGTTGCCCCCAAGAGAGCAAGTACAAAAGGGATGATGAGTATCATCCTGACCGTAGTCATAATATTAGGCACATTCCAGATTTTAGTCTTAGTCTCGCCCTTTTCCTCTGAATTACCCATTATAAATTTCTCCAATCAGATCATAATCATTAGTATCCGTAACAATAACTTTTACAAAGTCTCCGGTCATCAGATTAGCTGTCGTATTTAAAAACAGATATCCGTCTACTCCCGGCGCGTCGCGATAGGTTCTAGTAACGTACGTATCTTCGTCGGCTACCTTTCCCTCTACCATAACGGTAAGAATTGTTCCCGGCATAGAATCGTTTCTTTCGAAGACTATCTCCTGCTGCAGCTCCATAAGCTCATCGCGCCTGAATTTCTTAACTTCCTCATCTATCTGATTCTTCATTTCACCCGCTACGGTATCCTCCTCACGGGAGTATGGAAATACACCGAGTCTGTCAAATTCCATATCATTAACGAATCTGTAAAGCTCTTCGAAATCCTCCTGTGTCTCTCCGGGGAATCCGGAAATCAGGGTTGTTCTAAGAGCTATGTCAGGAATTCGATCCCTTAGCTTTTCTATCATATCACGAAGCTGCTTTTGGTTTGTCCATCTGCCCATCCGGCGCAAAATATCGTCCGAAGCGTGCTGAATGGGAATATCGAGATAATGGCAGATCTTCTTTTCGGAAGCTATCGTATCTATAAGCTCGTCCGTAATCTCTTCGGGGTAGCAATAAAGAATCCTGATCCAGTAAAGTCCCGATATCTTACAAAGCCTTCTTAAAAGCTCCGGAAGAGACTTCTTTCCGTAGAGGTCTTTTCCGTAAAGGGTTGTCTCCTGTGCAACAAGGATTAGTTCCTTAACTCCGTCCTGCGCAAGCTTTTCCGCTTCCGAAACAAGATCCTCCATCGGAACGGAACGATATCCTCCGCGGACCTTTGGTATGATGCAGTAGGTGCAGTTTTTGTCGCAGCCTTCAGCTATCTTAAGGTATGCAAAATGCCCACCGGTAGTAAGAACTCTCTTTGAGCGTATCGAAGGATCGCTTGATAGTGGCCTGAATGAGTTGGCAGGTGTGCCTTTAAGTACCTTATCAAGGGTATCAGCGATATCCGGAACAGACATTGTTCCTATAAGAGCATCAACCTCGGGAATCTCTTTTTGTATTTCATCTTTGTATCTTTCGGATAAGCATCCGGAGGCGATAAGTGCCTTTATCTTTCCGCTTTTACGCAGCTCGCCCATCTCAAGAAGAGTATTTATGCTCTCCTCTTTTGCATCGCCTATAAAGCAACAGGTATTTACTATGACAGCCTCAGCCTCAGCTTCGTCGTCTGTAAATTCGTAGCCTCTTTCAGATAAAAGACCTATCATCTTCTCCGTATCCACAAGGTTTTTGTCGCATCCGAGAGAAATAATAAGTATCTTCATATAAATTTCTATAAGCAAAAATACAGCCGAAATGCGGTTTGTCTCCCCATTTCGGCTCCCTTTTTCTGTACCGGATTAATCTTCAATATTAGGAAGGATCTTTACTTTTCCGTCGTAAATCTCCTTAACCGCAATAGAAAGGGGCTTTTCGTCCTCCTGACCTGCGAGCTGGGGATCTCCGCTTACAAGCTGTCTTGCGCGCTTTGCGGAAGCCATAACGATGGAATAACGGCTGCTTACTACAGGCTCTTCGTCCTCAGCAACATCCTTATTAACAACATTCATAAGATCAACATAAGAAGGGTGTAACATTTTATCATCTCCTTTATTATTTGTCGTACACTTTAAGCTGCTCTTTCATCTCTTCGATAAAAGATTTCATCCTAAGGGGCTGGCGCCTTGCCAGGTCTATTATGCGATGAACCTCATCAACACATTCCTCAAGGTCGTCATTAACAACTATATAATCGTAGGTATCCATTCCGTCAGATTCTTCGAAGGCCCTCTTAAGCCTCTTTGCAATTACATCATCCGTCTCGGTACCGCGGCCCTTAAGTCTCCTTTCGAGCTCGGTAGCACTGGGCGGTGTGATAAAGATAAGAAGGCTCTCGGGGAATGCCTTTTTTATATTGGTTGCTCCCTGAATCTCTATCTCGAGTATAACATTTTTTCCGGCATTAAGCTGTTCCTCCACAAAGGCTTTGGGGGTACCGTAATAATTGCCGCAATATTCAGCATACTCAAGAAGTCCGTTTTCTGCAATAGTTTTTTCAAATTTTTCTCTTGTAACAAAGAAATATGTCTCACCTTCCACATCGGTAGGACGCGGTTTTCTCGACGTCATAGATATGGAGAGGGCATATTCATCGTATTTCTCGCGAAGACGGTTTACAACGGTGCCCTTTCCGGCCCCGGAAAAGCCGGATATCACAAGTAAAATACCCTTTTTATCCATAAAAAGTCCTCACATTATTCAATATTCTGTATCTGTTCACGTACCTTTTCAATCTCGGTCTTAAGCTCGATGCCGCAATTGGCGATCTCTAAATCGGTAGACTTTGAAAGAATGGTATTTGCTTCTCTGTTAAGCTCCTGTGCAAGGAAATCAAGCTTACGGCCGATATTCTCGCCACCGCCGAGCTCTTTCTTTACCGTATCGATATGGCTCTTTAGTCTGACGATCTCTTCGTCAACACAGATCTTGTCGGCAAAAACGGTAACCTCCGTAAGGAGTCTTCCCTCATCAACTGTATTATCTCCGAGGATCTCCCTTACTCTTGCATCGATCTTTGATCTGTATTCCTCGATGATCTTAGGAGATCTCTCCTCGATAAAGGAAACAAGCTCAGCCATATGATCGAGCTTCCCGATAAGATCGTCTTTTAAATGCTCACCTTCAGTGATACGTGTTTTGACAAAGGTATCGCAGGCTGCATCTATAACGCTCTGGAGATCCTTCCAAAGCTCCTCCTCGTCAACATCATTTTCTTCCATAACAAAGACATCGGGATACTTTGAAAGATTGGATACTCTGATATCGTTTTCAAGTCCGAACTCCTCGCTCATCTGCTTAAGATAGCCAAGATATTCGGCGGCAAGCTCTCTGTTGTACCTTACGGTCGATGTGGCCTCTCCGAGGTTTTCATAGGTAATAAATACATCAACCTTTCCTCTGGAGATATACTTTTTCAGCTCCTGTCTGATGGCAGAGTCGAAAAAGTTGAGTGCCTTGGGCATACGGATGTTTACATCCAGGTAGCGGTGGTTAACGCTTTTAAGTTCAACGGAAAACTTCCGGTCGTGAACTGTAATCTCGCTTCTTCCGAAGCCGGTCATGCTCTTAATCATTTTAAACGTCCTTGTTTGATTTATTTATCCGCATCGTAATCCGGGCAAAGCCACATATACATTTCCTGGTACTTTTTAGCGGATACCTCCCAGGAAAAATCTACCGCCATAGCGCGGTCAACCATCTTGTTCCATTCACGCTTTCGATCGTAGAAGATCCTCTCGGCGTATCTGATGGTGGAAAGCATTTCGTGTGCATTATAATTTATAAATCCGAAGCCCGTGCCTGTACTCTCATATTCATTGTAAGGCTCTACGGTATCCTTAAGTCCTCCGGTCTGGCGGACGATAGGGATCGTTCCGTAATGGAGCGCCATCAGCTGGCTGAGTCCGCAGGGCTCAAAAAGCGAAGGCATCAGGAAAGCATCGCAGGCCGCATATATCTTATGGGACAATGCGTCGGAATAGTAGATATTTGCTGAAACCTTGTTATTGTATTTCCAGTCGAAATGCCTGAACATATTCTCGTAGCGCTCTTCGCCGGTTCCGAGAACAACAAGCTGAATATCATCCTGGCAAAGCTCATCCATGACATAAGCGATCAGGTCAAGTCCCTTCTGGTCAGTAAGTCTCGACACAATACCGATCATCATTTTCTTGTCATCGACCGTAAGACCGAGTTCTTCCTGAAGAGCATGCTTATTCTTAACCTTTTCCTTTCGGAAATTCACGGCGTTATATTTCTTAACGATATGCTTGTCAGTAGCGGGGTCGAAGTCCGTATAGTCGATTCCGTTTACGATTCCCCTTAAGGAATTGGCTCTGGCTCTCAAAAGAGGATCAAGCCCCTCGCCGTAGAAAGGAGTCTTTATCTCTTCAGCATATGTATCAGAAACAGTTGTTATTGCATCTGCAAAAACGATGCCGCCCTTTAGAAGATTGGCGTCTTTGTAGGATTCAAGCTTATCCGGAGTAAAGTAATAATCCGGAAGACCTGTAATATTTTGAACCGTCTTAACATCCCATTTACCCTGGAACTTAAGGTTATGGATCGTAATAACGCTCTTCACCCCCCGGTAAAACTCGCTTCCCGCGAATCTTTCCTTAAGATATACGGGGATGATACCGGTCTGCCAGTCATGGCAGTGGATAAGGTCAGGTCTGAAATCTATAACGGGAAGCGCGGAAAGGACAGCCTTGCAAAAATAGGTATATCTTTCTATTTCATATCTGGGATCATCATTGTATACCTTCGCGCCCGCCCAGTAAAACTCGTTGTCAATAAAGTAATAATGTACTCCGTCCACTATGGCTTCGAAAATACCGACATAAATATTCTGCCAGTTGAAGTCCATATAGAAATTGGTCACGTACTTAAGCTTGTCTTTCATTTCCTGCTTCATGCAGGCGTACTTGGGAAGAAATACCCTCACATCAAAGTATTTTTTGTCAATGTATTTCGGCAGCGATCCAACAACGTCCGCCAATCCTCCGGTCTTGATAAAAGGAACACCTTCGGATGCGACAAAAAGAATTTTCTTCATCAGAATCCTCCAAATATATATGCTATCCCCTGTGCGAATACGTCTCGGCACACATAACTATAATAGCATATTTCCTCAAATAATAATAGCGGATTATTTCTATTCGTGTTAGACTTTATGAGTGTAGATTTTACGTTTAATAGGGAAAGTTTAGAAAATGAACAATGAATCTGTCAGCTCTAAGACAAAAAGCGGAGCTTTGAACAATTTTATAACCCAGGCCGGTATACTTGCGGCCGCCGGGTTCATCAGCCGTATAATCGGTCTTCTATACACCAGTCCTCTCTCGGCTATAATCGGAGATCTCGGACTTGGATATTACTCCTCAGCCTACAATTACTATACTATAATCCTCCTGGTCTCCTCCTACAGTATCCCCTCGGCCATCTCAAAGGTAATGGCGGGAAAGCTGGGAGCCGGAGAATATAAAAACGCCCACAGACTATTTATAGGTTCACTGATATATGTCCTTGTGATCGGCGGTATCGCCAGCGCTTTTTTGTATTTCGGAGCAGGTCTTTTCGTAGAGCCCGACGCGATACCCGTTCTTCGCACATTTGCTCCCACAATCTTTATTTACGGCATTTTGGGAGTCCTCAGAGGATACTTCCAGGCCCATAAAAATATGGTGCCGACCTCCGTATCTCAGATTTTGGAGCAGATTGCCAACGCCATAGTAAGCGTCGGTGCCGCATACCTTCTTATCAGATATGCGCAGACTCATTCCGTCTTCGGACTGTCTCCCATCTCAGCCATATCCTCTAAAGTCGGCAAGGAAATAGCCGAAGCCGTAAGCGGTGCAATAGGAAGTGCCTTAGGTACAGGCAGTGGCGTTGTCATCGCCCTTATATTTATGTTTTTTGCATATATGAAAGTCCGTCCGGGATTTAAAAAGATGATACAGTCAGATACCCATAAAGACGTGGACAGCGCAGGCTCTATCATCAAAATGATCACGCTTATCGTAACACCTTTTATTTTATCAACGGCAATGAGCAATCTTGCCTCGACAGTAAACAACAAGCTCTTTACCTCTTTCTATCCGGCTATAAGGAATCTTAATCTGGTTGAGGTAACAAGTCACTGGGGAATCTTTTCGGGTAAATCTATGAAGATTTCCAATATTCCGATAGCCTTTGCCTCGGCAATGGCAGCGGCTATGATACCGCAGATCGCCCAGCTTATAGCTTCAAATAAGACCGAGGAATCAAAAGGAAAGATAGCTCTCGCAGTCAAGGCGACAATGCTGATATCCATCCCCTGTGCGGTAGGACTCTTTGTCTTGGCGGCGCCCGTAACTCTCCTTCTCTACCCCAATACGCTGCCTAACATCGATCTCGCAAGGCACTCATTAATGGCCCTGTCTCTTTCGGTCATCTTTTACGCCTTAAGTACATTAAACAGTTCCGTTCTCCAGGGACTCGGAAAAGTTGTCACGCCTATCATAAACGCAGGTGTCGCTTTAGTAATCCAAACAGGAGTCGGAGCGGCGCTGCTTTTCCTCACAGATCTGGATGTTTTCTCAATAGCGATATCCAGCACCCTTTACTCAGCCGTTATCGCAATCCTTAACCAGCTTGCCGTAAGACGCCATACAGGCTACAAACAGGAAATGCTCCGCACTTTCCTCCTTCCCTTTGCAGCTTCGGGTATTATGGGAGCAGCCTCCTACGGAGTATACAGATTGATCCTGCACTTTACCTCCTCACCGAGGATTTCCGTAATCCCGGCTATTATAGCAGCAGTCCCTGTTTACTTTGTAGCCCTTCTTCTTGTAAGAGCTGTAACTGCCGAGGAGCTTAAAGCATTCCCCAAAGGAGCCACTCTCGTAAGGATTGCAAGGAAACTCCACCTGTTAACATAAGCCGGATTTCATTAAGTTATGTGTCCATGGCAAATTGCCGCTTAGGGCCTTATGTTAACCGATATGACGACGTCGTCGCTTTTAGATAAATAACATAGATGTCACAAAAAGCCGCCTGTTGATCATTGCAGGCGGCTTTTCTGACACTTGATTCATTTTTGTCAAATCGAAAAAATGTTTTTCCCGGGTTCTTCGGACAATTTCTCTAATCTGCCAAGGTAAGGTTTGATATATCAGTATCCGTTGTCATAGAGTAATTGGTGTAGTAAACCACAAAGCCGGGCTTCGCTCCGCTTGGCTTTTTTACTTCCTTTTTGCGGACATAGTCTACTTCAACTTTATCAAACTCTCTTCCGGAGGAATAGAAGGCTGCAAGCTTTGCTGCCTCTTCAAAGGCTCTGTCGGGTACTTCCTCTCCCTGCTTTACCTTAAGGATCACATGAGAGCCGGGGATTTTTTTTGCATGGAACCACCAGTCACCCCCGTTAGCGGTCTTAAAGGTCAGTTCGTCATTTTGGAAATTGTTCTTTCCAACGTAAATATCATACCCGTCAGAGGAAATGTAATGGAAGGGCTTGCTTGTAATCTTTTCCTTTTTCCCCTTAGAGGAGGTCTTTTTAACGTATCCTCCTTCTTCGAGTTCCAGACGTATCTGTACAAGATCTTCCTCTGCCAGAGCTATATCAAGGGCTGTCTGAATAGACTTTAGATGCTCTACATCGCCGGCAGATTCCTCTATCAGGCCGGTAAGATGCTCGTAGGTTCTTTTTTGCTTACCGTATTTATCGAAATATCTTTTGGCATTTTCCGAAGGAGTAAGGCTCTTATCCATCGGGATCCTCAGTTTTTCGCCGTTATAATAATTCTCCACCTCAGCAAAATCACATCCGTTATCTATCTGATAAGCGTAAGCAGTAAGTAGTTCTCCATAGAGTCTGTTTGTATCTCTGTCCTCGGTATCTTTCAGCTGTTTAAGCTGAAGATCCAGCTTTTTAACATTTCTCTCTAAAGCCACCTGTACAATATGCCTTAAGTCGGCTGATCTCTGGCGTATTCTTACCGAGAGATTCTTTTCTCTGTAAAACTTCTCAAGAAGCTTTGATATGGAGGATTCCTGCCTCAGATCGGCGCTATTTCCGTACATCGTAAGTTCCAAAGCGCAGTACTCTGCCGGCACCTTATTTTTGTATATGATGCAGGGCGCAAATTCTCCTCTTAAAACCTTTCCGGCAATATCTGTAAGTTCTTTTCTAAGCAGCGCTTTTGAAGCCTCATCAAGATCTGTTACAGGCATATCAGGGTCAATATTGGCACGGTAGCAGATTTCATTGGCCATAAGGGGAGATATTCCCTTAAATCCGCCATAAATCGCTTTAAACAGAGGCTTCCCTCCGCTCAAAACAGATAGCACATCGCCACCCGCTCCATCCTCTCTATGACCTCTGTCACCCACTTCTTTACAGTAATCAAGAAGCTCCGCCTTATCCTGCGAGGGAGGTATTATATAATCTTTCCCCGGGAGAACTTCTCTAACGCTGCTGATAGCAAAGGATATTCTCTTGATACTGTCTATTATCTTACCGTCCGAGTCCGTAAAAATAATATTGCTGTGCTTTCCCATCAGCTCAAATATAAGTCGTTTTCTGCAAAGATCCCCCATCTCATCAAGGTGCTCAATCTCTGTTATCATAATTCTCTCAAGCCCCGGTTGGGTTACGGACACGATCCTTCCGCCCTGGATATGCTTTCTTAGAAGCATACAAAAATTGGGGGCCGTGAGCGGTCCCTGCTTATTGTTATCCGTAAGATATGCCAAAGGTAACGACGCATCCGCCGAAATCAGGAGTTTAAGGTTTCCCTCCGCGGTATGTATCGTAAGAATAAGCTCATCCGCTTCCGGCTGAGCTATTTTGCTTATTCTTCCGTCTTTAATTTTACTGTCCAGCTCCTTAACAAGAGCCGCCATAGTTATTCCGTCAAAAGCCATCTTGTTTTATTCCGTTTCGTACTTTCTTGCTCTTTCAATAAACTCGGGATAAAAATCGCCAAAAGGAGTCATATAAAATTCATTTAAAAGACTCATTACTATGCTCTTTCTTTCCTCTTCCGAAGCTTCCAAAGCCTTTTGTCCCATTTTCCTGATGATTTTGTGCCACAAAAGGACATACGCTTCGTGTTCCTTAAGCTCAGGCGTATCTATCCACTTTTTAACCTTTACTTTAGTAAGAGGCTTATCGCACTGCCCTACCTGCAAAATATATGAAAATCCATCCTCCTCGTAGAGTCTTCCCAAAGGAAAGAGCCTGCAAAAGTCGGGACGATTGCCGTGAATAGTGCATCTTTTATCTTCCGATAAGAAATTACACCCGTTTTTATTCGTCTTAACGTGGGGTAGGATCAGCCCGTCTACCATACCGAGCTCGATATTTACGTCAAGCATATCATTAAAGCTTTTATTTGTCTCTTTTTCTATCCTATAAATATCAATCGGGCTAAGAATTATGGTATCCGTCATGATCTCACAGCATTTTGAGCATCCCTTGCATCCGCCCGCGTCCGCTTTAACCAAATCGTTTATACCATATCTTCGCCCGTCAGATATATCCTCAAGTCTTTCGTCTCTAAGCATTTTACCTACTGTTCTTTTCCTGATTCATGCGTTTTATTTCTTCCGAAATCTCCTTCGGGATTTCGCTTATAACCTCAAAGGCAGGTCTTGCCGTATAATATCCCTGTATAAGATCGGCTCCAAGCCCTATCACGCATCCAAGCTCCTCTGAGGTCTCAACACCCTCTGCCAGCACCTGTATATGCGCTTCCTTCGCAAACTCGATCAGGCTCTTAACAAACATCTGCTTGTTTCTGTCATTTTGAATATTGCTGATAAGATATCTGTCAACCTTAACTATCTGCGGCCTGTATTCAAGGAGGTTAACGATATTCGAATGTCCGGTTCCGTAGTCGTCTACCGCGATATCGTTATGACAATCCTCTCCCGCAAAATGCGCTATAGCTTCAATTTCCTTCTGGTCAGCGGTCTGAGATTCGGTAAGCTCGATGGTAATCCTCTTAAGCAGGTCGCCAAATTCCGAACGCAGATTTCTGACTTCTACCTTTGTAAGGAAATGTCCGGGAATTGTGTTTATAAATATCTTCTTTCCGCCAAAATCATTAATCTGGCTTCTGATACGTCTGAGAATATGTGTAAACGTACAGCGCTCCATATCGGCGTACTTATCGAACATCTCCATTGCATTAAGTACTTCAAGAGGGCTCATTCCGATAGTCTCATCAGTCCTCATAAGGGCTTCGTAAGCCACTATCTCACCGTTAACAGCGCTGACAATGGGCTGGAAATGGTAGATGAACCGATCATCCTGTATAAGGGAGATAAGCCTGCGTCTATAGTCAAGCAGCGCCTTTCCTGCCCCGATTTTCTCTATCTGTGACGTCTTTCTCTGAACTGCAGCACGGTTTCTGTAAAGAGTAGCCAGAGCGGCATTGATATAGCCCTCAAAGCTGTCATTATCCTCAAGCTCGTCAGAGACATATCCGCAGCTGACCTCGAGGATATCCCAGTCGGGGCCTTCCGCTCTCTTGGTTTCAACCGCAGTAAAGAAGTTGTTGATGGTAACCTCTATCTCCCTTGATGAGTTATGTTCATTTTCGAAAATATAACCCACAACGAAGCTGTCCGAGGAGATCCTGGCGATCATGGTATTGTCTGGATTCATTTCCTTAAGGGTCGTTGCAATGTATTTCAGGCAGGTCTCAAGGAAATCAGCACCATATTCATTAAGGATCCTTGCGTAGGAAATAAGCGAGTACACTCCTATAAGCATATAGGAATGCTTCGCGATCTCATCACTGACGTAGTTTTGGTACCAGCGGCTGGCACCGTCATAGTTTAGCATCTCGGTAAGGGGATCGTTATAACGGCTCTTATTGATCTTGTCAGCAAGGTAAAGCTGTCTCTCACCACTTATGGCGATTGAAAGGCCTCTGTCCAAAGTAACGATAAATCTGTTAAGACGACCGCCCTCATTAAGCGGATCAGATGTTTTGTCGACAGCAATTCCGTATACCACATTATGAGCCGAAATAGCGGAGAAAACCACCATCTCGTCCTCTTTACAGGTAATAAGACTCTCCATCATAGCAGATTTATAATCGCATTCCCTTGTGGTCATTATTCCTTCGTCATTGTAGGAATAGGAAATAACCTTTTGCGGCAGTCTTTCAGACTCTTCACCTCTGCTGAACTTCCAGTAAGCTTCAGGTCTTACAAGGACCGATCTTCCCTTTACAAGGATTTTAGGGAATGAATTGTCTAAATGTTCGAAATCCTGCTGTGAAAGCAAATTGTCGATCCAGACGTTGCAGTCTTCCTCGTCGGCGTCATCGAGCCTGAATCTCTTAAATATCTCATTTGCCGAAGAGTTCTCTCCGATCCCGTTTCCGTCATATCCCGCAGAAGCGCCGTAAACAGGGAAGAATTCATAACTGAATGTTTCGGGAGGGATTTCCTTATTCAGGGCCTTTTTAATAACTTCTATTGCGAGATGAGAGACACTGTCCATACTCTCAGCACAGGTTGTAAGCGAAGGAGTGGAGAATCTTGCACTCTCTAGGCCGTCAAAGCCCACAACAACGGTATCTCCCGGTACGGAAAATCCCCGCTCCTTAAGCCTCTCCATAACGGCCAGTGCCATAATATCATTTGCACAAAAGATAGCCCTTGGAGGCTTCTTTCCGCCTTCAAGGAGCATATCGACTATTTTATAGGTCGGTACTTCGTAATACTCTCCGTATCCTATCTTTGTATCATCAAAAGGAACATCAAGTTCCTTGCAAACCTTGCGGAATATTTCGATACGGCGCCTGGAATCAACTCCGGAATTGCGACGCCCACCGATGTAGAAAACATCCTGAATACTGTTTTGTTTAAGAACATCCCTGATAAGTCTCTCGTAGACTTTTTCATACGTGCCCACAAGGCCGTAGCATCCGGGATATTCGTCTCTGGCGATTATAACGGGCAGCCCTGCTTTTATCGCATTATGAATAATACGTGCCTTGAGTTCTTTGTCATAAATAGTATCATGCAAAATAATAAGTGCGCATAAATTCTCATAAGGAATTGCATCAAAAACAAAGGCTGCCCCTGATTCACCTTCCTCATCAAAGTCATACACACTCTGAAAGACGCAGACTCTGAAACCCGCCTTTTTTGCATTGTCCAGAAGACTGCCGAGAAACGTTCTGCACATTTCTCCCTGTATTCTTGTAACACATACTCCAATGACATTACTCATAAATCAATTATAGATTTCCAATTCAATATAGTCAAACAAAATCTGCCGCCCGATCCCTCAGGCGGCAGAAAAAGATTTTCTTATTGTACTCCGAAGTACTGGTTAAGCCAAAGGGGACCGTACCAGGGAATATTTTCGTCGTATAATTCTGCCATTTTCTTACCTGTCACGACGACGAAATACTCTTTATCTTCGTAGATGAACCAAAACTCGAGTTTTGCGTTCGGATGCTTCGAAAGAGCCAGCATCACGTTCTGAGGTAATGCATTTCCCTCGTTAAACCTGATAACCGCATCGCTGTCAGCAGGTATGCTGTCAAATATAGAAGCTATCGTATTAAGATTACCCTCATATGTATTGTTACCGCTATCCCCGCCGCCTGCGCCGTCGTCACTGTCATCGGGAGCAAAAAACAGCTCGGGAGTTCCATCCTTCATTGCTATCGCGTAATTTGAAAAGCTGGATGTTTCAAATACGATTGCATTATCGCCGGGAATATATCTCGTCGGTATCGTCTCGTATGTGCCGTCCGCACGCTCGTGTACGATCAAAACAACTTTATTTGATACGTCTGCGTCAAGTCCGAAGGCTATGGTAGCAGGTCTTTCCAGATCGCTGACCCTTGTGATCCATGCATCATCGGCGCTTCCCTTATTTATCTTGTTGTATAGGGAAATATCTACGTAGTTCTCTACAGTATATTCACCGGCTGCCGCTTCGAAGGAAGCAGCCTGCTCTCCGCTAACGGCAACATCCTCAACTTCGAGGAGCGCACTACCCATTGTCATCGAATTATCCCCATCGCCGATCTGTACATCACCGGTATAAATACCCGTGGCTGTATCCGTGTTTACTTCATTGTTCACGGATTCAACGTTAGCACCGAGATGGAAATTCGCGGGAGTGATCGTAAATGTGAACTCCGCTATATTATTCTCAGGGCTGAATTGGCCGGAGGCCAAAGGCGTTCCGTTAATAGTAAATTCATTGACCTGGAATCCAAACCTTGGTGCAACCCTCATAGTAACCTTACTTCCTACAGGAAGTACCATTTCACCCTGTCCGTTTTCGACGCCATATGTCAGATACCGGGCTGTTTTCTGACTTCTCTCAAGCCTCGATTCGGCGGCTATAGTGGCTTCGTCAAACACCGTACTTCCAAGATAATCCGGATACTCCACTCTGATAAGACTTATTTCGCTGTCTCCACTCCTGTCCTCCCACCAAAGGAAGTTTCCGATATAACACTGGCTTATATCAATAGGACGGAGATTTGCAACTATCGTAAGCGTTATATTTCCGTTT
>CADATP010000007.1 GCA_902790935.1 uncultured Lachnospiraceae bacterium
GAGTGCTTTCACCATCACATCAAAAGTAGATATCGTTGTATCAATGTTTTACAACGCCATCAGCAGCGCTCTTACCACCTACTGCGGCCAGAACTTCGGCGCTAAGCAGTATGACCGTGTTAAGGGCGGATACAAGCTGGGCATGGGACTTATTACGATTTACAATATCGTTGTGATCCCTGTAGTATTTATCTTTGCAAGATTGATATCCGGTTTCTTTGTAAACGAACCGGAGGTTATAGAGCTCAGCATCAAGGCTATACATATTACGAGTATCATGTACCTTGCCCTTGGGCTCATATACGTTCCCAGAGGAACCTTAAACGGAGTAGGCGATGCCAACTTCTCACTTATAAACGGACTTACGGAGGTTGTCTGCAGAGTCGTATTTTCCTACGTTCTTACGCGCATTACAGCAATATCCGAAATGGGAATCTGGTATGCAACCGGACTTACCTGGCTTGTGACAGCCCTTATATGCAACTTGAGATATTTTTCAGGAATCTGGTATAAGAAACCTTATAAAGAGAAACAATAAAGAGGCATTAAAATGGATTACGATAAAAACAATCAAAAAGCGCCCAGACATTGCAGCATCGGTGAGGACGGATCCCAGATCTTCCTCTACAAAACCCCGGGCTTTTTCTCGGATATAAAGAAAAACTCATACCCCGAGATGTACCCTTTTTGTGTAACTGACCACTGGCATGACGAAGTGGAATTTCTCTACTGCAAGAGCGGAAGCCTTATATATACCGTAGAGGGAACTCCCATCAAGCTTAGCGCAGGTCAGGGCCTTTTTATCAACTCCAGAAAGCTTCACGTAGGAAGCGCCGACGGTGATAATCCCTGCGTTTTCTATTGCGTGATCCTGCACCCTATGCTTCTTTGCGCTTCTAAGCATGTAGACAGACAGTATATAGAGCCCATCATCAGGAACTCGTCTCTAAAATATATGTTCCTTGACGAAAAGGTTGACTGGCAAAAAGAGATTTTGGACGACATCGAAAAGATGTATTTTGCTACGGAAGAATCCGAATCGGAGCTTAAGATACAGATGCTCTTTTTCTCCGTCTGGGTTAATATCTACAGGCAGGGAAAAGCTACTGTTATAGAGCATATTAAGTCTAATCATCACCTCAATACACTTAAGGAGATGATATCCTACATCCAGCAACACTATCAGGAAAAGATTTCCTTAGAGGATATTGCAAATGCCGGAGCCGTAGGAAAAACTATGTGTACAAAGCTTTTTTCAACCTATGTAAATCGTACCCCCTTTGAATTCTTAAGGGATTACCGTATCGAGCAGAGTATGGATCTTTTAAAGACAAGCGACCTTTCTATTACGGATATAAGCTATGAGACAGGCTTTTCAAGTCCCAGCTACTTCGGAGAATGCTTCAGATCCGCTACAGGTTCTACTCCTCTTGAGTACAGAAGAGAGAACGCTCTCCCCGCAGTACTGTAAGCTTTTTAATCTAACTATATGATCGCTTAAACGTCGGCATATGCAAAAGCACTTTGCCGCATACAAAAACCCCTGAGCCAATCAAGTTGGTTCAGGGGTTAATTGTTTTAACTAATTGAAAGTTTCAAGCTCTCGCTATGAATTACTTCCACTCGTTGTACTGCTTCTGGAACTCAGCAAGTACATCCTGATATCCTGCATCATCAAGAGCCTTCTGATAATCAGCAAGAGTAGCCTCTACATCAGCTTCAGCAACTCCACCGTTCTCAAGCATGAATCCGTAGGTCTCAAATACGTTCTGGCATGCAGCATACTTGTCTTCAACGGGTCCCTTGTCGAACTGGAATCCGTTTGCACAAGAGATAACAGCGCTTCCGTTGAAGTCCTTGTACATCTCAGGAGTGTAAGGGTTCTCAGCTTCGCAGGTAACTACGGTAGCGTTTGCAGACTCCCACATTGAGTGGTTGTAGGTAGCATCAGCAACCTTTGCAACGTATCCGTTATCATCATAGTTGAAGTCAGTTCCTTCGATACCATAGGTATAAAGGTCAGCAAGCTTTGTATCGGTGTAAAGAAGTCCCATGAAATCGATAGCACCCTTAGTAGCTTCGTCAGAAGCAGATGCAGCGATTGCATAGCATGATCCAAGAGCTGAATCGGTGTGGAGATAGTTCTTGGTAGCCTTAACCATGGTTACATCCTGGCTGTAACGTCCCTTAGCTTCGCCGTTGTTAGGGATATCAGTCCACCATGAAACTGCCCAATCCTGAGAAGAAGTAGCCTGCTCTGAAGTAGCCTTCTGAGCCTCTTCCTCTGAGATGTATCCGGCATCAGCCCACTTAGCGATAAGAGTTACGAACTCTTTGTACTCATCGGTCTGGATGGTGTTAACAACTTCGTTGGTATCTCTGTCTACAGCAACCCAGTCAGAAGTAGAGTCACCGGTGAAGAAATCGAAGCTGTCGATGTACCAACGATAGAACATTGCAGTCTTCTGGGTAAGGAAGGGATACTTAAGTCCTGCATCCTTAGCAGCTACGAGAACGGGCTCGAGATCTGCAAGAGTCTTTACGTTTGAAACATCAATTCCTGCCTCATCGAGGAAAGCGGTACGGAACATGAAGTTGTATCCTTCTACGTTGTCCTTGTAAACAGGGATGAAGTAGTTTCTTCCATCGTACTTGGTAGCTTCCCAAGTGTTAGCATCCATTGAATCATAGAGTGCAGTTCCGGGAAGAAGATCAGTGATATCCTTTGCAGCGTTTGCACGGAAGAGATCCTTTGTTCCTACGGTTCCCATCCAAGCAGCGGTCCAAAGAAGATCAACTTCGTTGTTAGCGATTGCAAGGTTTGCCTTATCAGCATATGAACCATTGTCGATGTCGGTAAGTTCGATTTCTACGCCAATCTTGTCTGCGATGTAAGCATTGATAGCGTCCTGAACTTCCTTTGTTCTCTCCTCAGAAGTGGTACCAAGGTTGAAGCAGTCTCTCATAACTCTAACCTTTACGAGTCCGCTTGCATCTGAAGTACCAGCATCGGTTGAAGAACTTTCAGTACTTGAAGAACTAGAAGTGCTTGAAGAATCTGTGCTGCTAGTTGAGGTGGTGTCATTAGCGCCACATCCAGCAATCATAGTTGCTGCCATTGCCACAGCGAGCAATGATGAAAAAATTCTTTTTTTCATTAATAAAACCTCCCTTTGGTCTTCTATATCTACAAGCCGCACTATGCGACCAGTGATATCAAATTAATTGATCATCCCTTTACGGATCCGACGGTAAGTCCCTTTACGAAATACTTCTGGAAGAAAGGATATACGATTACGATAGGTCCTACAACGATAAGCACTGTTGCCATTGTTGAGGAGTACTGAGGAATCGTACCACCCATTGCTGCCTTAACGGATGAAGGAACGTTGGTGTTGTTAAGAAGGAACTCGATACTCTTCTGAATACTTACAAGTAAGAGCTGTAAGGGTTTCTTCTTGTCGCTTGTGATGTAGAGGAGTGCGTTCTGCCACTCGTTCCAGTACATTGTAGCCATCATAAATCCTACAGCCGCAAGTGAGGGCTTAAGGAGAGGGAATGTGATCTGGAAGAAGGTACGGTACTCTCCTGCACCGTCGATCTTTGCAGCTTCCATAAGTTCCTCAGGAATACTGTTTGCAATGTAGGTTCTAAGGATTACGACGTTCATCGTACTTACACATATAGGAAGTACAAGGAGTGCGAAGGTGTCCTTAAGTCCATACATTGAAGTATAGATGATGTAGCAAGAAAGCTGTCCACCCGAGAAAAGCATCGGGATTATAAGGTAAATGTTAAGGAACTTTCTGAATTCGAAATCTCTGCGGCTTATAGCATAAGCGAAGAGGCTCATTACGAAAAGTCCGATAACAACACCGGCAACGGTAATACCAATGGTTACTCCGTATGAAATAGCAAGCTGTTTTCCGTATTTAAGAACGGCGTTCATACCGACCATTGACCACTTTTCAGGGAACAGACTGAATCCGTTCTGTGAAAGGGTTTTCTCATCTGTAAATGCACTGGTTACTACCAGGAGTACAGGGAGAAAGCAAAACAGTGTGTAGATAAGGAGGATAAGTCCCAAGAAGAACTGTCCTACCGTAAATTTTTGTTTCTTTCCCGAAGGAGCTAAGTCTAAATTTTTCTTTGCCATTTTCTTTCTTCCTCCTCCTTAGAATAATGCTCCGTCCGGTTCTATCTTCCGGACTACGCCATTGGCTATCAGCATCATTACAAGTCCGATAACCGACTGGAACAAGGTCGCCGCAGCAACATATCCAAAGTTGGAGTTCTTAAAGATCGCATTCAGTACGTAGGAGTCAATAACCTGTGTTGTGCTGTAAAGACCTCCGACGTTACGTGTTACCTGGTAGAAAAGACCTGTGTCAGATCTCATAATACCGCCGACTGAAAGAAGGAGCATAACCGTGATCATAGGGATCAGTGAAGGGATGGTGATGTGGAAGATCTTCTGCCATCTGTTTGCACCGTCGATCTCGGCAGCTTCGTAGAGCTCCTGGTCAATTCCGGCAAGTACCGACATATAAAGTACCGATCCGTAACCTACGCTGTTCCATATCTTTACCACGGTCAAAACCGCCGGCCAGTACTTAGCGTTGGAGTAGAATCTGTAGTTAACACCTGTAAGGTGAGCAATGATACCGGTGTCTCCGTTAAGGAAAGCAAATACGATGAACTGTACTGCTGCGAAGGAGATGAACACGGGGATGATCATCAGGGTCTGCATAACCTTTGCGGCCTGCTTGACGATGAACTGGTCTATCGCAATTGCAAGGGCTACGTTAAGGAAAGTTCCCAGTAGCGTGAAGATGAGGTAATACATAAGAGTATTTCTTGTCATTTCAAGGAAAATCTTCTTTGAAGCGATAAGGAACTTGAAGTTTTCAAAACCTATGAAGGGGCTTCGCCAAATTCCCAAGGTGTAGTCAAACTTCTTGAATGCCATTACAAGTCCACCCATAGGAACGTAGGCAAAGAGAAGAAGAATAATAAATACCGGAAGAGCCATTACAACGTGTGCTCTGTGCTTCCATGTATTCTTAACGAAATACTGAAACTTATTCATCTTTTTCCTCCAAAATTATGTTCTTATTTTATTTGGTAAGGTCGGCGATGGTCCGCCCTTCCTTTAATGTGCCCGGTATAACGACCTGCTCGATGATGGTTGTCTTGGGCTTTTCGATAAGACTTATAAGCTTTTTCGCCGCTCTTTCGCCTATAAGATCGGTGGCCTGAAGAACCGTCGTAAGCTGAGGTTCTCTGTCGATGATCGCCTTGATCCCGTCATATCCCGCTACGGATATGTCCTCCGGGATCCTAAGTCCCATCTCTCTTATCGCGTTGATCCCTCCGAGAGCGGCAAAATCATCAGGATAAAGGATGCATGTGGGGCGGTCTTTCATCTTAAGGAGCTTTAATGTTTCCTTATATGTACCAACCGTGTCTCTGTATTTTGTACCGACTACATATTCATCCGGGATCACGATTCCTTTTTTATCCGTCGCCCGGTAGAAGCCGGTAAGTCTGGCGGTAGTAACCGTTGAGGGCTCTCCGTGTAGATAAGCTATTTTTTTATGCCCCTTGGAAATACAGTAATCCGTAAGGGCTGTCATCCCTGTGATGTTGTCGGACATGATCGCTATTTTATTGTTAAAAACATGGTCGATAGTCACAACCGGTATGTCGCTCTGAACCAGCTCCGCAACCTCAGGAGCACCAAAATCGATACAGGCAATAACCACGCCATCGAAACCATGATAGCGGACATGTTCAAGGAATGTCATCCGGTTTGGCTGTTTCTTACTGCAGTTGATGAAGGTTATATCATACCCCTTGTCCTCAACAGTACTCTTGAAACTGTCCAACACCCCTGCGAAATAGTCATGAGTCAGTCCGCTCCTCGCCTCATCAACAAAAAGAACTCCGATACCGTGCGTTTTGTTGGTCTTAAGAGCCCTGGCCGAGAAGTTTGGTGAATAGCCAAGTTCCTTGGCGGCCTTTCTGACTCTTTCTCTGGTTCCTTCACTAATGTCTGTGTGATTATTGAGAGCTTTGCTTACCGTGGCTACCGATACTCCGCATTGACGGGAGATATCTTTTAAAGAAGCCATAGCTAATGTCCTATACTCACTTAATCGTTTTCGTAGTTTAAATATAAACCCAATCTAAACAATTTGCAAATGCATTTTTAAAAAAAATATACAATTTTGACAATTTTGTGCTTTTTAACAACAGAATCAAGGTCATTTTGTATACATTCACCGAGATGTCGTTAATATTTCATTAACATTTATAGCCCGGACTCCAGTGTTTACAAGCTCTTTACGAAATTTTCGTAAGAATTGTAAGAGATTACATTGCTCGCCTGCGCAACCGTTTGCTCTGATTTTTCACCACAAATATAGCGGTTTTTCGGGATATTGCACTATAAATTGAGATTGATTTTTTTATTTTTATTAAGTATAATTTTTTTCGAAAACGTTTAAGCTATTTAGAATTGCAGATTTATAGGATTTACAAGCTTTAAATAAGGAAACGTAAACAATACACACTATATTTTAAAGGAGAAAAAAGTATGAAGTTCGGTTATTTTGACGATGCGAACAAAGAGTACGTTATCACTACCCCGAAGACTCCCCTTCCCTGGATCAACTACCTCGGATGCAACGAGTTCTTCTCCCTCATCTCCAACACCTGTGGAGGCTACACTTTCTATAAGGATGCAAAGCTCCTTCGCTTAACCCGTTATCGTTACAACGATTGCCCTACGGACACAAACGGTAAATACTTCTATATTAAAGATGGAGATACAGTCTGGAACCCCGGCTGGCAGCCTACCAAGACCGAACTCGACAGCTACGAGTGCCGTCACGGTATCGGATACAGTAAGTTTTCCGGATCCAAGAACGGACTTAAAGCGAATGTCCTTTCTTTCGTTCCTATTAACAATAATTGCGAGCTCTCAAGGCTTACTCTTACCAACGAGACTTCCGCTGAAAAGAAATTCTCGGTATTTTCATATGTAGAATGGTGTCTCTGGAACGCTGACGACGATATGAAAAACTTCCAGAGAAACCTCTCAACCGGCGAAGTAGAAGTTAAGGGATCGACCATCTTCCACAAGACCGAGTACCGCGAGAGACGTAACCACTATGCTATCTACTCCGTAAACGCTCCCATCGCAGGCTTCGATACAAGCCGTGACGATTTCCTCGGCGCATACAACGGACCCGATAAGCCCGATGCCGTCAAGGCCGGCAAATGCACAAACTCTATAGCCAGTGGATGGAGCCCCATCGCTTCCCACCAGCTTGATGTGACCCTCGCACCCGGAGAATCAAAGAACTATATCTTCTTATTAGGATATGTAGAAAACCCCGAAGACCAGAAGTGGGAATCCCACCAGGTTATCAATAAGAAGCCCGCTGAAGCTATGATCGCCAAGTTCGATACAGACGCTAAGTTTGATGAGGCTTTCAAAGAGCTTAACGCTTACTGGGACGGACTTCTTTCCAAGTACACTGTAGAATCGGCTAACGACAAGGTTAACCGTATGGTCAACATCTGGAACCAGTATCAGTGTATGGTTACCTTTAATATGTCACGTTCCGCATCCTACTACGAGTCAGGTATCGGACGTGGTATGGGATTCAGAGATTCCTGTCAGGACCTTCTCGGATTTGTACATCTTATCCCCGATCGTGCCCGCCAGAGAATCATCGACATCGCATCAACTCAGTTCCAGGACGGCAGCGCTTACCACCAGTATCAGCCCCTTACCAAGAAGGGTAACTCCGATATCGGATCCGGATTCAACGATGATCCCCTTTGGCTCATCGCAGGAACAAGCGCTTACATCCGTGAGACCGGCGATATGTCCATCCTCGATGAGATGGTTCCTTTTGATAATGACATGTCTGTCGCACAGCCCCTTATGGAGCACTTAAAGAGATCCTTTGATTACATCGTTAACCACAAGGGACCTCACAAGCTTCCTCTTATCGGACGTGCCGACTGGAATGACTGCTTGAACCTTAACTGCCACTCAACTCAGCCCGGCGAATCCTTCCAGACCTTCGGTCCTTCAGAAGGCCCCGTTGCAGAGTCAGTATTTATCGGCGGTATGTTTGTTAAGTACGGCCGCGAGTATGCTGACCTTTGCAAGCTTCAGGGAAAGAACGACGAGGCAGAGCGCGTTCTTAAGGAAGTAGCCGAGATGGAAAAGGTACTCCTTTCCGACGCAGGCTGGGACGGCAAGTGGTTCGTAAGAGCTTACGACTCCTACGGAAACAAAGTCGGCGGCGCTGAATGCGAAGAAGGTCAGATCTACATCGAGCCCCAGGGCTTCTGCGTACTTGCAGGCGTCGGCGTAGAGAGCGGCCAGGCTATTACAGCTCTTGATTCCGTAAAGGAAAGACTTGATACCGATTACGGTATTATGATCCTCCAGCCCGCTTATACCGTTTATCACGAAGAACTCGGTGAAGTTTCCTCATATCCCCCGGGATACAAGGAGAACGCCGGTATCTTCTGCCACAATAACCCTTGGGTATCTATCGCAGAGACCGTTGTGGGACGTGGGGACAGAGCTTTCGAGATCTACAAGAAGACCTGCCCCGCATACACCGAAGAAATCTCCGAGATTCACAAAACTGAGCCTTACATCTACTGCCAGATGGTAGCAGGACGTGACGCTAAGTTCCACGGCCAGGGCAAGAACAGCTGGCTCACCGGTACCGCAGCTTGGACCTTCGTAAATATCTCCCAGTACATCCTGGGCGTATATCCTACCCACGAAGGACTCTCCGTTGATCCTTGCGTACCCGCTGACTTCGGCGATTTCAAGATCACAAGAAAGTTCCGCGAAGGCACCTATCATATCACCGTTAAACAGAACGGCACTCAGAAGGGTGTTAAGTCTATGACCGTAAACGGCAAGGCTGTCCAGGGACACATCGTTCCTTACGTAAAGGGCCAGACCGATTACGAAGTAGAAGTAGTAATGTAACCGCATAATAGCTTCTTTGTAAGTAAGTAAAAAAGAGCCCCGGATCAAGGTATGATCCGGGGTTCTTTGATATGTTAGTCTTTTGATATATTGTCCTTAGCGTCAGAGGGCCATTAACTCCATCAATCGCCGAACAAATTGTAGATGATGATAAATGCAACGATAGCGATAAGTATTGCGATGATGACCTTAATAGCGGAGATAGGTGACTTACCGCCTACCTTACCGGTCTGTCCGTTTACAACAAACTGGAAGACCTTTCCGTTAAAGGTAAAGCTACTCATCCAAACAGGAAGGAGCAGATACTTGTAGGTCATCTTGGAGAAAGCTACATCCATCTGGTGGATACGGCTGTCGTCTGCGTTATTGTTTTGCTCGATCTCTCTTAAGATGACGCTGTGGAGATGACTCTCAATCTGCTTTGTTGCGCTGTTCCAGCCTTCCTCAAGAGGAACGGTATAGCGCTCTGCAAGGAAGCCTGAAAGATACTCGGGTGAATAAACTTTATTGTCCCCTGTATCGAAAGGCTCGATAGACTTTAAAAACTTTTCGGTATGATTCTTGGAAGCACAAACAAGCGCATCGTCGATAAATTCGCTGTGATGTCCTCTTGTGTCGTACCAGTCGGTTACCGTCCTTGTCTGGGTATGGCCGTCGCTGTCTCTATAGTGCTCTGTTCTTTCTATTCCGTATTCACCGGTATAATCGGTCTCAGTCTGTGCATCAAAGGTCCAGTAAGGAAGGTAGATTCCCTGGAAACTCTCCGCTTTCGCGCTCTTTTTCGCTGCATTCGGCGCAAAAAGCTTTCCTCCGATCCACTTTCTAAAGAGCTCTCCCGCCTGTTCCTGGGTAATCTTGAAAGGAACAACTCCTCCGGGTGAAAGCGTACCTTTATCATCTGTAGCTTCCGTAACATGATTCGAGCCGCAGTAAGGGCATGTAGTCGAAAGGCTGTTTACATCCATAACGATCTCAGCACCGCAATACTTACAGTTAAAGACCTTAGTAGCGGTACCCCAGTCTCTGTTGCCGGTCTTTTCGAGATTCTTTAAGTCAAGCTCGTTCTCATCAGCCGCGCCTTCCTTTTGAACCTGTCCTACACCAACTATTTTCTTTGGAGCGCCCTCTTCTTCGGGCTTTGATGCATCCGGAATATCAACCTCCGTCTCGCAGTAAGGGCACTTAAGCTTTCCTACTGCTGCATTAAACTCCAGCGCAGCACCGCAAGAAGGACACTTTTTCTCCGTAGCGGACATCAGCTTCGCGGAATCTTTTAATTCACCCGTGCTGTCCAATACCTGATCTGCCATTTAAAAATACCTCCTGAAACTCTCCTTTTTAGAACAAAAACAATAGAATGCCAAATGAAAACCGCGACAAATGTATATTGCCGGCTAGGTCAATTATACATTAATCGCGGTTTGTAGACAACTTGAAATGCAGTTAACCGAAATGCATTTCTATTTCAATTTCCAGATATCTCTGTTGTACTCGGCGATGGTTCTGTCGCTGGAGAAGAAGCCGGCCTTTGCGATATTTACGAGAGCTTTCTTTTTCCACTCGGTTCTCTTTTCGTAATCCTTGAAGACCTTATCTTTTACCTTGATATAATCCTCGAGATCAAGGAGCGTCATAAACCAGTCCTTGTTAAGAAGTTCATTGTAAAGTCTTGTCAGGCTCTTCTTATTGCCCCTCTTAATTACCTCATCGCTTACGATAAAGTCAACGGCCTCCTTTATCACCTTGCTCTTATTGTAGAAATCCTTTGAGACATAATCAGCCTTTGCGTAGTGCTCGATAACAGCATCTGACTTCTCACCGAAGATATAGATATTGTCCTCTCCCACAAGGTCTCCGATCTCCACGTTAGCACCGTCGCTTGTTCCCAAGGTAACCGCACCGTTAAGCATAAACTTCATATTTCCGGTTCCTGAAGCTTCCTTTGAAGCAAGAGAGATCTGCTCGGAAATATCGCAGGCGGGAATAAGCTTCTCAGCGTATGAAACGTTGTAGTTTTCTACCATTACAACCTTCATATACTTATTGACATCTGCGTCATTATTTACTACATCAGAAAGTACAAGGATCAGATGGATAATATCCTGTGCAATGATATACGCGGGTGCAGCCTTAGCTCCAAAGATGAAGGTAATCGGCCTCTTTGGAAGTTTTCCGCTCTTGATTTCAAGGTATTTGTGAATAATGTACAGCGCATTCATCTGCTGACGCTTGTACTCATGCATTCTCTTGACCTGAATATCAAAAATAGATTCAGGATCGACATCCACCTTTTCCTTCTTCTTAAGGTACTCGGCAAGTGCCTTCTTTTTCTCCATTTTGATATCGGCGATAGCGTCGAGAACCTTTTTATCGTCCTTAAACTCAAGGAGCTTTTCAAGCTCATCGGCATTCTTCTTGTATCCGGTTCCGATAGTCTTATCAAGAAGAGCGGTAAGCTCTCTGTTGCAGCTAAGGAGCCAGCGACGGAAGGTAATACCGTTTGTCTTGTTGTTGAACTTCTTGGGATAAATCTTGTAGAAGTTGTTAAGCTCAGTATCCTTCAAGATCTCTGTATGGATCGCCGCAACGCCGTTTACACTATATCCGTAGTGGATATCGATATGTGCCATGTGCACGCGCTTTTGCTTGTCGATTATCTGCACCGTAGGATCGGAGTATTTAGCCTTAACCCTCTTGTCCAGTTCCTTAATAATAGGTATAAGCTGGGGTACTACTTCCTTTAAATAATCAAGCGGCCATTTTTCAAGAGCCTCGGCGAGGATTGTGTGGTTTGTATAAGCGCAGGTCTTTGATACAACGCTTATCGCCTCGTCCATCGTAAATCCTTCCTTCTTGGTAAGGATGCGGATGAGCTCGGGGATAACCATCGTAGGATGGGTATCGTTTATCTGAATTGCGACATACTTGTCAAGTTTATGAAGATCGTGTCCTTTTGCCTTCTCCTCAGCGATTATAAGCTGAGCGGCATTTGATACCATAAAGTACTCCTGATAGATTCTGAGGAGATTTCCGTCCTTGTCCGAATCATCGGGGTAAAGGAAGAGAGTAAGGTTTTTGTCCACCTGTGTCTTGTCGAAGCTGATTCCTTTAGTTACAAGGCTCTCGTCAATTGACTTGATATCAAAGAGATGAAGTTTATTTTTTCCGTTCTCGTATCCAACGACATCGATGTCATAAAGCACAGAGGTGACTGTTCCGCTTCCGAACTTTACTTTAAAGGTTGTTCCTGTCTTGCGAAGCCAGGACTCGTCCTCTATCCAGTCGTTCTTCTCAGCAGTCTGCATCTTCTTTTTAAATACCTGCTTAAAGAGACCGTAATGATAATTAAGTCCGATTCCGTCTCCCGGGAGGCCTAAAGTTGCGATTGAATCAAGGAAGCAGGCAGCAAGACGTCCGAGTCCGCCGTTTCCGAGGGAAGGTTCCGGCTCGGCATCCTCTATCTTAGAAAGATCCTTGCCATTTGCGGCAAGAAGATCCTTTAATTCATCATAAATTCCAAGATTGATAAGATTATTGGATAGGAGCTTTCCAATAAGGAATTCCATAGAGATATAATAGACCTTACGTTTTCCGTCATTTGTCTTGACGGCGTCCATACGATCCTTGGTAAGCTGTAAGACTGCATCATAAAGCTGGGTATTGTTACAGCCCTTAATAGTCTTTCCATAAAGCTTTTTGGTAAGTGAAGTAAGTTCCTGCTCGAGTGCCATATTTCTCCTTCCTAACGGATAAGATAACCGCATTAAAAACGTTTTCCTAGGGGATCTGAATATAAGATATCACACTGAAAAACGAATTGCAAGAACTTTTAGAAAACGTTTTCCGAAAATTTCCCGATTTGGTTTATATGCTCTCTTTTTTAGCAAATCACATAATACACGCCTTCAGGGTCTGAAAAGCTTTTGATCCGTACTCCAAAAACCTTTTCTATGATCCCGCTCTCAAGTATATCAGCAGGAGTCCCCTTAAAAACTATCTTTCTATCGTTCATCACGACGATCTCGTCTGAGATATTTAGAGCGCTTAGGATATCGTGAAGTACAAGTACGACAGTCTTCCCCTCATCCCGGAGCCTTCTGTACAATCCAAGGATTTTTCTTTGACCCTGTATATCTAGAAAAGTAGTAGGCTCGTCCGCTATCATATATTCGCATTCCTGGGCCAGAGAAAGAGCGAAAAAGCTGCGCTGCCTGACTCCTCCGGACAAAACATCCACAGGAACTTTTTCGTACTTTTTTACGTCGGATACTTCCATCGCTTTCTCTACCGCCTCCTTATCCCGAGCCGACATACTTCGCGCAAATCCAAGATAAGGGAATCTTCCGTGAGATACAAGAAGCCCTGTAGATATTGATGGAATCGTATTTCTAACCTGTGGCAAAAAGGAAAGGATCCTTCCTCTCTTTTTAGGATCAAAGGATAAGTAATCCTCCCCATCCAAAAGTATCTTTCCCTTACTTACCCGTACCGACCCGTTTAAGGCGCTGACAAGGCTTGTCTTTCCGCATCCGTTGGGGCCGATTATCGTCGTAAGCTTTCCCTCTTTGAACTCTATATTTATGTCCGAAAGAATCTTCTCGCCTCCGGCAATGATATCAACATTTTCATATTTAAGCATGCAGCCTTCGTCCCCCTTTCTTTCTAAGTATCAGATACATAAAGAAAGGTCCGCCGACAAAGGACATTATTATTCCCGTGGGAAGCTCGTAGGGTGCAAAGAGTATTCTGCTCAAAAGATCGCAGAGCATTACAAAGCTTCCGCCCAAAAGAGCGCTGCAGGGAATCAGGAATCTTGCATCGTTTCCAAAGAGTTTTCTGCAGATATGGGGAACAATCAGTCCTGCAAAGCTTAAAATCCCGCCGAAGCTTACGACACATCCGGCGAGGATACTTGATATGACTAAAAGCAGGAACCTTGCAAGAGATACCCGCATACCAAGGGATGCCGCAACATTATCTCCCAGTCCGAGAAGGTTAAGGGGTCTCGATAAAAGAACAGCAAAGATGAAACCGGTGGTTATTCCTATGCTCGGGAGCGCTATGGATTTAAACGTGACTCCACTCAGATTTCCCATCAAAAAGGAATTGATATTGATGATGATATCCGTATTAAGTGTTTTGATCAGATTTATCCCCGCGGATAAAAAGCTGGAAACCGTAATACCGGCGAGGATTATTGTTATACGGGAGGTATCTGAAAAGTAGGCCAGTACGAATATAGAAAGAGTTGCGATTAGGGCTCCGAAAAAAGCAAATACCGGCTGCGCCCAGACCTTACCGGGAAAGAGTAGCAAGGAAAGCATTACAAAAAATCCGGCGCCGCTTCCGACGCCGATTGTATTTGGACTGGCTAATGCATTGTTCATTACACCCTGGAGTATTACTCCGGCTACAGATAACCCGATTCCGGCGAGCAGTCCGCCGATTACTCTCGGAAGTCTGATATTTCGGATTATAATAATCGTTTTTTGCGGTATATCTCCCGCGTCATTTAGCTTGCCGTCTTTAATGAGCGCTCTGAAGATATCCGTTGGTGATATCTTGACGCTTCCCAAAGAAAGGCAAAGGATAAATAATATAAAAAGAAGAGCAAAGAGGACCGCGATCATGATGCCTTTGTTTTTAATGTTTATCTTAGCCATTTGCTCTCCTTTCTATCAATGTTAAACAGATTTCAAGATGCCCTGTAATTCCTCGTCCTTAAGGCCTCTTCCAAGTCTAAGGCACTCTGCTCCGGCGGCTTTAAATATTCTATGCCTAACCGTTGGATCCGAAATCTTTTCCTTTACGTAAGGTCTTATGCCTGCTAAATAGTCGAGGATCTCTTCTATATCATCAGGTATTACCTTTTCGAATTCCTTACGTAAGTGTACTGCGACAGCAGGGCTTGCGCCGGAGCTTGTAATTCCGGCTACGAGCTTCCCCCGCTTTACTACCGATGGAAAAATAAAATCGCAAAGATCCTGATTGTCCACAACATTAACAGGGACCTTTTGGGCTCTGCATATTTTATATATTTCCTCATTTATCGTCCGGTTTCCGGTTGCCGCTATGCAGTAATCCGCGCCGCTTAAATCGGCAGGCGTAAAATCTTTTCTTATACAATTAACAAAAGTATATTCTTCAATTTCAGGAAGTATATCGGGCGCTATAAGATTTAGATCAGCTCCGAAACCGGCAAGAGCTTCGACCTTTTCAAGCGCTATCTTTCCGCCCCCGATTATTACACCTTTTTTTCCACTTAGTTCAAAGAAAAACGGAAATACCGACACTTTTATTCTCCGTATAAAATATTTGCAAGTTTCTCGTAAGCCTCACCCCAGCGGGCATTGGGCTTTGAATTGTAAAGCTCTTTTTCAATCTCGAAATATCTGCCGCTTTTTACGGCAGAGAGCTCCGACCAGGCGGGATTGTTGCTGAGAAGATCGGCTACATTTGCAAGAGCTGCTTCCTTATCCTCTCCCTGAGTAGTAACAAAGATATAATCCGGATCAGCCGCAACGATTGCCTCGAGACTCAAGTCGTCAAGCAGCGCAGTATCACCATCGGCTATATTTATAGCACCCAAGTCAGCAAGGATCTCTCCTCCCACAGTTCCTTCGCTGCCCTTTGCCTTTACTGAGCTTGCGGCAGCTCTGATAAATAATACAGTAGGAGCCTTTTCACCTCCGGCGAGCTTAGCATCAAGATCCTGTTTTGCCTTTTCCCTGATATCATCGATAGCTGCTGCAACAGAAGTGCCGTACTTTTCGTAGTTTTCTGTATTTCCGGTAATCCTTGTGCATATTCCAAGCATATTTAAATAATCATCAAAGTTAGATACTTCAAAGTAAGCAAAGGGTACTCCGCTCGTCTCGAAGGTATCAAGGAGCTCTACCTGAGCTGACGTACCTGCGCTTGCGATGATAAAATCAGGCTCTGCCTCAAAAAGCTTTTCAAGATCAGGTTCCATAAAGCTTCCGACATTAACAGTCGTCTCTGAAAGCCCTAAGTCAAATGATGTCCAGGCATCCTTTACAGTAACGGCAACCTCCCCTCCTGCAAGGGTCCAGACATCAGCAAAGCTTCCAAGAAGGACAGCAACCTTCTTTGGACTCTCCACAGTAACCTGACGGCCGAGGGCGTCGGTAAAGGATACAGGTCCTGAGACTTCTTCAATGTTTTCCCCCTCAGGTTTTGCTTTGGTATTTTCCTCAGCTTCACCGGTTACAGCAGTCTCCTCTACTGCAGCAATCTCCCCCTCTTCACTCACCGGCTGCTGCTTTCCGCAACCTGCTGCAGCAAAAATTACAGTCGCGCTTAATAGTAATGATACGATCAATTTTTTCATAATCTTTTTCCGTTCTAATAATAATACTTTTCAGAGAACATCCTCAGGTCCTCTTTTGTCACTTCCCCGTTCTCTACATGAAACGAGTTAAGGACAGGGTTTTTCGCCATAAGCGAAAGGATAAAATAGCTTGCATTCTTATCGTAAGAAAGCCTTATATCTTCCTCGGAAGGTCTTGAGGGAGATTCGGGATGAGAATGCCAGTTTCCGAGAGGCTTGTAACCATTGGCACGCATATCCTTTACCGCTTCGAGCTGCTCTTTGGGATCCATAGTGAAATGATCCTCGGCATGGTCTATATTGGTAAGATAATATACCTTCTCAACCTTTTTCCCGTTTTCGTCTTCGCTTCCCGCAATAAGGCCGCACGCCTCCTCGGGGAGATGCTCCCTTGCATACTCTACTATTTCGTCATAAAGGTGGTAGTCTATTCTGACAATTCCCATCTTGTTTCCTCGTCTTTCTAGGCTTCAATGTCCGCCCGGTTTGAATTCACAAGCTGCCTGCTCGTAATCGATAGGCTCTAAGATTGTCGGATTATCTCCGCAAACCGGGCACTTATGTGTATCGGCAGGGAGCTTGATCTTATGAAACTCCATAGTAAGGGCATCGTAAGTAAGAAGATAACCGGTAAGAAGATTTCCGACTCCGATTATATACTTTACCGCTTCCATAGCCTGAAGGCTTCCGATAACACCGCCCATAGCGCCGATAACTCCGGCCTGCTTACAGGTAGGAACAGCATCCTTCGGCGGGGGATTCTTGAATACGCAGCGGTAGCAGGGTCCCTGACCGGGTACATAAGTCATAAGCTGTCCCTTAAAGCGGATGATTCCCGCATGTGAAAAAGGCTTTTTCTCGATTACGCAGGCATCATTTATCAAAAACTTTGCAGGAAAGTTGTCAGTCCCGTCGATAATGAAATCATACTCGCGTATGAGCTCCCTGATATTGGTAGAATCCACGAACATATGGTAAGTTTTTACTTCCACATCCGGGTTCATAGCGTTCATAGTCTCTTTTGCGGATTGTACCTTAGGCTTACCTACGTCAGCTGTTCCGTGGATGATCTGGCGCTGAAGGTTTGAAAGATCTACCTCGTCAGCATCAACAATGCCAATGGTTCCCACACCTGCTGCCGCAAGATACATTGCTGCAGGGGCTCCGAGTCCGCCGGCTCCGACGATGAGAACCTTTGCGTTAAGGAGCTTCTTCTGGCCCTTTGCGCCCACCTCTTTTAATATGATATGCCTTGAGTAACGCTCAAGCTGTTCATCTGTAAGTGCCATTAGCATCCACCTCCCATGAAGTAGAGGAACTCAACATTGTCCCCTTCCTTTAAAACGGTAGTCGCCTTTTTATCAGCCTCAACAAACTCCTCATTTATCGATACGGTTACATACTCCGGCATCTCTACGTTTTCAAGTTCGAGAAGCTCGGGAAGTGTAAGCCCGTCTTTGTATTCCTTCTTTTCTCCTGCAACTGTAATTGTCATTTCATAATCCTCCATATTTTTGACACAGGGGGACGGGGTTCCTGGTTCATTGTCAGAATATTCTGACAATGAACCCCCACCTCCGTCCCCGGGGGTCATTATTCTCCGACTTTCTTTACAAATAGTGTGTATGTTCCGTCCTCGTTATCTTCAAGCTTTAGGATCTGGTGTCCTTCGTCTTTTATGGAACGGGGTACGTTTTGAACCGGTTCTCCGTCGTTCATACGAATAGCAATGATCTGCCCTTCATCAAGCTCATCCAGCGCAACCTTCGCCTTAACAAAGGTCAGGGGGCAAACTTTATCCGTAATATCTACTTCTTCATCAAATTTAATATCTGCCATGTTTTACGTCCTTCCATTTTTATTCAAAACCCTTCTAAAATAAAAGGGCTTTACTTTCCTTCATAAGCTGCATATATCGCTTTTCTGAATTCTTCTTCTCCTACCCTCTGCAAGGTGAGGCGGAATCTCTCTCCGGGCTTGGCGTTTTTATCAAAGAAATCTATCGCCGCATCAGCAACTCTAAAGAGCGTTTCCTTGTCCTTGATAATGGGTACTATCTGCTCGCCCTTGTAAATCTGATTTCCGAATAGTCCTCCGAATGAAACGATATATCCCGGTGTGTAATCCCATGCATCAACGGGGCAGCTCTTTACGCAGCGTCCGCAGTTGTTACACTTAGATGTATCAAGGACAACCTTGCCATCAACCAAAGACAGCGCTCCTTCGCGGCAGGCTTTGATACATACGCCGCAGGAAATACATGTCTCGGGCTTGTAATCAATAACATATCCTCCCTTAACTCCGAGATCGTTCTCCTCGCTCTTTAGACAGTTGTTCATACAACCTGTCACACCGAATTTGAATTTGTGCGGAAGCTCTCTTCCGAAATATCTTTCGTCAAATTCCTTTGCCAGTTCGTACGAATCAATACATCCGCTGGGGCAGATCGCGCTTCCCTGACAGGCGGTAACCGTTCTTACTCTGGGTCCGCAGACGCCGGGCTTAACGCCGCCTTCCGCAAGCTTTCCTCTTACCTCTTCGATATCATTGAAATTGATAAAAGGGATCTCTACTCCCTGTCTCGAGGTCATATGTACGTATCCGTGTCCGTACTTCTCTGCCACCTCGGCAATAGTCTTTATATTTTCAGCTGTAAGATTTCCCCCGACAACCGCAAGTCTTAATGAGAAGTAGCCCTTTTGCTTCTGTCTCATAAAGCCGCCTTTTTTCAGTGATGAATAATCGATCGCATCAGCCATCTTTACTTTCCTCCATACATAGCTTTCTTTTTCTTCTTCAAAACTTTTTCTAACTGTTTTCTTCTTCTAAAAATCTATTCCTGATCCAGCTTTTCAAATGCCTTGTCAAAGTCTGCGATCAGATCCTCTATATCTTCAATTCCTACGCTGATCCTTATAAGGTCTTCGAATACTCCCGCATCCTCCTTTTGCTTGTCGGTAGAGTGCAGCGAGATAGTCGACGAAGGATGAAGCACCAGCGTTTTCGTATCTCCTATGTTTGAAAGCCTGTATGCGAGTTCAAGGAAATTTAAAAGCTTAAAAGCTCTTTCCCTGCTTCCTACACGGATCGTTACGATAGCTCCGTATCCGCCTTTTAAAACCTTATCTGCAATATCATGCCACTTACTTGTCTCAAGCCCCGGATAATTAACCGTAACCGACGGATATTTATCCTGCAAGTGCTTTGCAAGCAAAGCGGCGTTCGTACATTGGCGCTCCATACGAAGTCCCATTGTTTCTAAGCCGATCTGGTTTAAGTATGCCGTCTGCGGCGCCATACAGGCTCCGGCGTTTCTTTGTAGTCCTGCCCTGAGCCTTGCTATATAAGCAAAAGGGCCAAACTTAAGATAGTCCTTAAGAACCGGGTATCTTTCGGCAGTCCATTTAAACTTACCGCCATCGGTTAGCACGCCCCCTATTGCATTGCTGCTTCCGTTTATGTACTTTGATGTGGAATTGATAACAATATCCGCACCATGCTCTATAGGCTTTATCAGATAAGCCGTAGCAACCGTATTGTCGATAAAAAGTGGAAGGCCGTGCGTGTGTGCAATCTGCGCCAGCTTATCGATATCGGTAACGTCAAGGCAGGGATTTCCGATGGTCTCCGCAAAGATCAGCTTTGTATTTTCATTGATAGCGGACTCTATCTCATCCCAGTTGTTGTTTTCTACGTATCTTGTCTTAATTCCAAAAGCTTCAAGATCTCTGAACAGATCGATCGTTCCGCCGTACAAGGAAGCGCTGGAAACTATCTCGTCACCTGTCATCAGGATATTTGTAAGAGCGTTGAAGATAGCAGCCATTCCCGAAGCTGTAGCAACAGTTCCTATACCGCCTTCTAGCTTATTGATCCTGTTCTCAAATACTGCGATCGTAGGGTTTTGAACTCTTGTATAACAATATCCCGGGTTCTTTCCTCCGAATATGCCCGCAAGATCCTCCGCGCTTTGCTGGAAGAAGGCGCTTGTCTGGTAAATCGGTGTCAGGGTCGATCCATATTTTTCTTTTTTATCAACTCCGTCATGGAGAAGTGCCGTATTGAAATTCATTTTCTCGTTCCTCTTATCTTCCGGTCATCTTTCATTTCGGCTTTTCAAATAACTGATAGATATAGTATAGTCAAAGCCTATTGCACTGGGAAATACGTAAATAAAAGAGCCGGTAATAGGTATTTCCTATCGCCGGCTTGCTCTTTAAATCGCATAATCCATAATACTATGATTGAACATATTTGTAATGGTATTTCTGTAAAATGCAAAATCTTCGCTGTTACGCAATCTTGGTCTGGGAATTTTGATGCTTATTATCTGGTCAACCTCAGCCGGTCTGGGTTTCATGACAACAACCTTATCTCCAAGGAAAATAGCTTCATCAATGTCATGCGTAACCATGATCATCGTTGTTTTTTCCTCTTCCCTGATTCTGTCGATCTCCGCCTGCATATTCATACGAGTGAGTGCATCAAGTGCTCCGAGCGGCTCATCCAAAAGAAGAATTCTTGGGCGTCTCATAAGTGCCCTGGCTATGGACACTCTCTGAGCCATTCCGCCGGAGAGCTGACTTGGATATACCTTTTCAAAGTTTTCAAGATCTACTTTTTTTAGATACTCCCTGGCAAGATCTTGTAACTCTTTTTTTGTTCCATCCAAACCAATGGTTAAGTTTTCCTCAACAGTGAGCCACGGAAGAAGCCTGTGTTCCTGAAAGATTACGCCACGATCAAGGCCGGCTTTTTCAACCTTTTTCCCATCCAACAGGATGTCCCCGCCGTAGTTTTTCTCAAGGCCTGCAATAAGCCTTAGCAAAGTTGTTTTACCGCATCCACTTGCTCCAATAATAGAGATAAACTCTCCCTCTTTCACATTAAAGCTGACATTTCTGATAGCTTCAACATCCTTATCCTTTGTGTGGAATACTTTTGATACATTCTTAATTTCCAAAATCGTATTCTGACTCATAATGATCACCCTTCAGCCTAATTACCTGACTGTTTTCTTTTTCCACCTTAATGTGTTCTCCTCTATCTTTCTAAGGATCACATCAATGACCACACCGATAACGCCGATAACAACCATCAAAGCGATCAACTTATCTGACCAAAGAAACTCTCTTGACTTCATCAAAGCGTATCCAAGTCCGGTCAGACCGCCAAGCATTTCCGCAGCCACTACAGCCATCCAGGCATTTCCGGCTCCCAGTCTAAGTCCGGTGAATATGGATGAAACAGCAGAAGGCAAAACTATCTTTCTCAAAAAAACACTTCTCTTAAGTTCAAGAACTTCCGCCAGTTCGAAGTACTCAGCCTGGACACCTTTTATTCCCTGTAGGGTATTTAGATAAATAGGAATAAGTACACCTCTGGCTATTATTATCTCCTTTGATACTTCACCAATGCCAAACCAAAGAATAATAATAGGCATCCAAGCGTATAGAGGAATCTGTCTGATGACATTTATTATTGGTGAAAAAACTCTTTCAGCAATTTTGTTGAGTCCCGAAAAGACACCCAGTATAAGAGCAATCCCGGCCCCCCAAAGATAACCGATAAGAACTCTTTTACCACTGACAGCAAGGTCAACGCCCAAAGAGCCGTCTTTTATCATCTCAAAAAAAGCTTTAATAACTTTCACAGGTGACGGGAGTATTACTTCCAAAAGAAGTCCGGATCCTGCTAAAGCCTGCCATAGGATTATTAAGAGAACGGGGACAGCTATGGTATTCAGCAAAGCGAGAAATCTGGGGCCGAACTTGCTGCTTCCGATATCTCCCGATAGCTTTTTAAATATGTTCTTTTCCACGGTTCCTTTACCGGTCAGTGTTAATTCTTTCGCCATTTTTCTTTCCTTTGCCTTATAAAGATTTAGTTAAAGAAATTAGTGTTAAAGAAAGACTGCTTGTCTACGCGTCCCTCTTCTGTAAACTCTTCGGTATTCTCGATGAGCCAGTTCTGATAATTATCGGTGTCATCGATAAGTTCTGATAAAGGAGCTGATGCGGAATAGAAGGTTTCTTTGCTTCTATCGTTGTACCATGCAGTGTTTGCAGCAGGATCCCTGGTAATACCCTCGATTATCTTGGATGTTTCTTCGGGGTTCTGGATAATATAAGCATTTACAAGCTGACGAAGCTTAAGTACTGCTTTTAAGATATTTACGTGGCTATTGGCAAATTCAGTTGAAGAAAAAGTAACAGAAGCTCCACCGTAGTTGGTGTAAACACCATTCTCTTTTGCATTGGCAATCTCACGGAAGTTTCCTGTAATAATCTCATTGTTGATATTAGCAAAAGGATGTACTGAGATTGCATCTACTTCGCCTGCATCAAGTGCTGTTTTGATATCGTTATTTGAAACGTTAGCATATGTCCAATCTGTTCCCTCAACCCATCCAAGATCGATGGTCTGCTCGATAAGCGCCACATACTGGCATCCAGCCTTCCAGCTTGCGATTGTCTTTCCCTTAAGATCTTCAAGAGACTGATAATCTGAATCTTTACTTACAAGGATCGTAACAATTCCGGGAGCAGGATCCTCGGAAAGTTCAACTGCTGTCAAATCTCCGCCCTGTGACTTATAAAGGAGGTAGGGATAGAGCATACGATTTGTTAGATGGAGCTCATCTCTCTCCATAAGCTGTACTTCATTACCTACAGTTCCTTCTACTATAGCAACAGTAGTATTGTTATCTCCAAGCAACTCGTTAAACCAGCCGTTCTTATCGGATATGTAAACCCATCCGCCTGAGCCGAGTTTTAGTGTATCAAGACTTTCGAACTCATATTTATCCTTAAGTTTCACAATAGCTGCTTCGATAACAGCAGGAGTTACTACATCTGAGGGAGTTACGTTTCTGTCAAGAAGCTCAGCTGCAAGTGCTTCATCTTCCGCAGTTGCTGCCACAGTCTGCTGAACATCACTTGATGATGACTCGGTTCCGCTTCCGGCAGACCCGTTTCCGCACGCTGTTAAGGCAATCGCAGCGGTTAGTCCAAGTGAAACGATTTTAGTTGCAATTTCAAGTTTTTTCATATTATATCTCCTCGTTAATTAATTATTCTTCCTCTTCAAGTTCCTTAAGCGCTCTCTCCAGGAAACTTCTGTTGGCCCAGGATGCTACATCTACAACCGACTTTGTAAAACCGTGATCATAGAGGAACTGAGCACGTGTCTGAAGCGATTTTAATCCGGCTTCTGAAAAGTTAGGCTCAAGCTGTTTATAAAAATCAGCAGGATATGCTCTTCTATACTGCTCAACAGTACCATGAGTCTGCTCTGCCAGAAGTGCTTCCGCCTCATCCTTGTGATCCTTAGCCCATCTTGCTGCCTGGATTGCAGCCTTTAAGTACTCTACAACAACCTGTGGCTCCTCCTCGGCAAGCTTACGGCTTACAGTAAGAACATTAGGCCACTCATTATTTACAGGATCAACGCTGTCCTGGTCAGCTACAAGATTGATCAGCTTTCTGTACTTTTTATCTTCAAGTACGATCTCTGATGCTGAAAGCTTTACAAATACCGCGTCTACCTTGCCCTCATCAAGAGCCTCGAAATCAAGTCCGGGTTTAAAGGTCCATTTTGCGGTACCATTTGGATAGTCAGGCTTCTCATCTACGATGTATACCCACTCTACATCATCCTTACTCAATCCGGCTGATTTAAGAGCGACTTCAAATCCTTCTATGGTTGCGGTCTTTTGATGGTCAATAGTAACGTTTATTCTATCCGGAATACCGATCTTCTTTCCTTTAAGATCAGCCACAGTTTTAATATCCGAATCTGCTCTCACAACAATAGCCTGCTGGCCGGGGATAAGATTGATTCCTATCAAAACAGGTTCTGCTCCTCTGGACTTTGCCCAAATAGGAGGAGTGTTTCCACCCTCGCGAAAGAGTCTGTCATTCTCGTATGTAAAATGCTCTTTCCAATGCTCCTGCTCGAGAGTTTGAAGTCTTACAGGCGTATAACCGATCTTCTCAAGTCTTTCATTTAGGAAGCCATGGTTGGCTGCTATGTATGATGCATTTGCCACGGGGCAGATTGTGTAGTTAAATTCTTTTGACATATCAATTCCTCCTTTTGATGCTAAACCAGTTGCTTAATCTTCGACATGCGCATTTGTTTTTGATTAACTGAAATGAAGATTAACACAGGCCACGTTCATGCGTCCAATACCGCAAACCTATGATTTGCTATAACTATTACTTATAGCAAAACACCATTTTCCATTTTGAAGACCTGATCCGCATATCCTTCCGCTTCTTTATCATGAGTAACCATAAGCACTGTAGTCCCGGACATCGTCATCTTTTTTAATTCCGAAAGCACATTTTTCCGGTTATCTTCATCCAGATCTCCGGTGGGTTCATCCGCCAGAATTATGCTCGGTTTCCGAACTATTGCCCTTACTATAGCAAGTCTTCTTTGTTCCCCACCGGATAATCCGCATGCAGGTTCATCTGACAGTTCAATAAGCCCAAACTGCCTTAATATTGCATCTATATTCTCCCGAGGCACCCCATCTCCATACATTTCATACGGTAAAGATATATTCTCAAATACTGTAAGATGCTTTAGCGAAGAATTGCCCTGCGGAATCACGCCAATATTCTTATTCCTATAGAAACTTCTCTCTCTATCACTCAGGCTATAGATATCTACATTACCAACGGTTACATCTCCTTTCTCCGGTCTTAGTACACCTGCCAGAATACTTAACAATGTGCTTTTCCCACTTCCGGAATGTCCAATAATAGCAGTAAGCTTTCCCTCCGGAACATCCAGTGATGTGCTGCATAATTCAAAAATCGGTTTCTTCTTTTTCTTTCCGTAGTACTTGAAGGATACGTTTTTAGCAGATAAATTCATCTATAATCCCTCCCGCAGTATAAGCGCTGTGTCTTTAGATGTTATCCTGTTTGCAGCTATAACCGACGTTAATACGCATACAATTGTCGACACTAAAACAGAAAATAAAAAAACTATTCCAATAATCCATCCATTAGTCAAAAGCAGTGGAACCTTCAAAGCATCACGAAGTATGTCCGAAAAGGAAATGATCACGAGACTTGCTAACGCATTTCCTAACAACCCACCGCCGACACTTATGATTATCGTTTCCCAAAGCAACACACCTGCAAGCATCTTCTTTGTTCCACCTATGATCCTGAGGAGTGCCAACTCACCAACTCTCTCGTTTACTATCATATTAAATGAAACTATAAGAACAGCTATTGATAAGCCCCATATAAACACGATCAAACCGCCTACAACCTTTGATACTCCCGATAGTCCTTCAGAAATCCCGGAGACCATATCCTTAGAGGATATAGCCCTGACTCCTTCAAACTCCAGATTAATCTTCCTTGCTACGTCCCTTACTTCATAACCATCAGTTACATCAATAAGCACCGATGAAACAGCGTTTTCCGGTTCCACAGATTCAAAATAATCAAATCCAATTTTATCTGCGCTTTCCATCATACGCTGTATTGTGTTCATATCAGCATAAATAGCACTATCCAGTCCGGTTCCGGTCTTACCTAATTTCGCTACAGCTCTGCATTCAACATTATAAAACCTGAAACTTTTGTTCTCGGGAATTCTAATATCACTCCCGACTATGACATCTCCGTCATTTATCATTTTCCCATAATTCTCTAGTATCCAGGGTTTTACAGAAAAATCACTATCAGGATCAAACCCAATAATCTGGACCAAAGTATCACAGCATCCCGAAGATGCAGAAGCCAGATAAAACTGAGGAGAGGCGGCTTTCACCCCCTCTAAACCTCTGATAGCTTCAAGCACATCCATATCCATATAAAAATAGCCGGGAATTCCCTGTAGTAGTATCGATTCAAAAGTCCCTTCACCGGCCGCTTCCTCAGGGATTACTATAATATCTGCTCCCAGCCTCTTTTCATAACTCCTAAGTCCATTTTGGAGACTCCTGATTATTATTGAACCTCCGAATATCGAACAGGCCAGCAATGCCGCAAGCGCAAAAAGTGCTGCGCTTCTCCCCCAATGCCCTTTTATGTTTTTTATAGCGAGCTTGATTTCAAATCTCATAACCGTACCATTACTTCTTTTTAGAATACTTCGCTTTAACCTTAAGAACGATATCAACCACAGCTGCAGCTGCTATCAGAATTGCTAATACAAAGTTTCCCTGCTTCGTGTATTCGTGACATCTCATAGATTCCATCATGCAAAGAGGAATAATAGTCCCGGGGATAAAAATCGCAGCTACGCTCTGACTCAAGATTGCTATTGACAGGCCAAGACGTATATTGTTTTCAGCAATAACAAATCTTACTATGCTTAAGATCAATGTCAGAGCAGCCAATACCAGCACCGCCCTCCAAGACCATTGACATACCATAAAGCTTCCATCCTCTTTAGGTCCACAGGGTTTAAAGACAGTAAGCAATAATAAATAGTAGGATGCTGATAACACCAGCAAAATTGTGTCTGTGATTCCAAAGCGTTTTGTTTTTGTACTCATTCTTCTCTCTCCTTAAACTGCTTATTTTAAAAGTTTCTTTATATTAGCACCCCGAAATATTTATCGTCCAATACCGCAAACCTATGGTTTGTTATAAGTAATGCTTATAACAAAAATCCACCTCTTTACGGCAGTGTTCATAAGACAGTAACTCAAAATGAGAACAGACCGTTCAAGCATATTTTGCACCACAAATCTGTAAAATATTATGTCACATATATGTAAGGTGATCTGCCTCATAAATGTAAAATAGAATTGCACATATATGTTAAATGAAGTATAATCATCCTTGAGGTGAATAACATATGGATAATACAGAAAAGATATATCGCAACCGAATAACTGATTCCGCGTTAGAACTAAAGCTCGAGGCTTTTGGTGCAACATTAATCGTGGGACCAAAGGGCTGTGGAAAAACAACAACTGCAAAGCATTATGCAAATAGCTATATAGAGTTTCAAGATGAAGATACCCGAGAAAGGCTTTTGTCCGTTGCCGAAAACATGCCTTCAAAGCTTCTGATTGGAGATAAACCAAGGCTGTTTGACGAATGGCAGGATGCTCCGAAGATTTGGGGAGCAATACGTAAAAGCGTGGACGACTCCGGATTAAAAGGTCAGTATATCCTTACCGGCTCATCTTCCCAGAAGGTTGAAACGGCTCATACCGGAACACTGAGGATTTCAACACTTCGTATGTTTCCTATGAGTCTGTATGAGAGCGGCGAGTCTTCGGGTACCGTTTCGCTTATGGATCTTTTTGAAGGAAAGGATATCGAATGGGAAGAGTCTAAGCTGACGATTGACGACCTGATCTATGCTATCTGTCGTGGCGGATGGCCGCAAAGTATTGATGTTGAGAACAGGGAAGCTGCGCTTTCTATCGCATCTGATCTCTTTTATCAGACTTGTCATGCTGATATTTCTAATATCAGCCATGTTAAAAGGAATCCTTTATGGGCAGAACGCCTGATAAGATCCTATTCAAGAAATATATGTACTTTGGCAGAAACAAAAACCATTTTTTCAGATACTTCGCAGGCAACGGGAATATCAAAGCCTACTTTCTATGATTATTTCCATGATCTTGAAGATTTATACATAATAGACGAACTCCCTGCATGGTGTCCCGCAATCCGTTCAAAAGAAGCAATCAGATCCGGTAACAAAAGAAATCTAGTGGATCCATCCATAGCAGTAGCAGCACTTGGTCTTTCGCCTGACTACTTCAATACCGATTTCAAGACCTTAGGTTTCCTTTTTGAGTCATTATGTATCAGAGACCTAAAGATTTATTCCTCCGGAATGAACGGAGAAGTCTCATATTACCATGATCGCTATGGTTTGGAAGCGGATGCAGTACTCCATCTTAAGGATGGGCGATATGCTCTAATAGAATTCAAACTCGGAAGTAAAGAAATTGATATGGGCGCCGAACATCTATGCGAGATAGAAAGGCTCATTGGAGAGTACAACAAAAAGGAAAAACAGGTCCCGCTAAGATTGCCGGATCTTAAGCTTGTCATAACCGCGACTGAATATGGTTATAAGCGTGAAGACGGCGTATATGTTATTCCTATTGGATGTCTGAAAAATTAGCCACGAATTAATAATCTCATTAATTCATGGCTGAGAGAGTCACCAATATATAATTAAATTACTTGCTAAGTTCTGACTCGATGCTCTTTACGAGAGTCTCGGGCTTTTCAGAAGGTGCGAAGCGAGCTACAACGTTTCTAAAGTAAAGCTTTAATGCACTCTTCGACCTTCTTCATATCGGCAGTAGGCTCGAAACGAGCTACAACGTTTCCTTCACGGTCAACAAGGAACTTAGTGAAATTCCACTTGATGTCGGGAGTAGAAGCCCAATTGAGATCTACCTTGTTGAACATATTTTCAAGGATTCCACGAAGCTCATGCTCATCAAATCCTTCGAATCCCTTCTGAGACTTAAGATAGGTGTAAAGAGGAAGTTCGTTCTCTCCGTTTACATCAGACTTCTTCATCTGAGGGAAGGTGGTGTTAAAATGCATAGTGCAGAACTCGTGGATCTCTTCGTCGCTTCCGGGTGCCTGTCCGCCAAACTGGTTGCAGGGGATATCAAGGATCTCAAGTCCCTTTTCATGATAATCTCTATAAAGCTGCTCTATGGGCTCATACTGAGGAGTGAAGCCACATCCTGTTGCAGTATTTACGACAAGAATAACTTTTCCCTTGAGGTCTGCAAGCTTAAGTGTTTCGCCGGTTCCGGTTGTTACTTCGTAATCGTAAATCATTTGTTGTCCTCCTTTAAAGTAATATTCAATTTGATTCAATTAGGTTTTACGCAATCGATTATGTCATAAAAAAGTTGCCCCGTCAATAGGGCAACTTGATTGAAATTCTAAAAAGAATATAAACTTATTCCGGTCTGTGTAAATAAAAGCCCTGGAAGTAATCTGCTCCCGCGCCCACAAGGAAATCGAACTCTCCCTTAGTCTCAACGCCCTCCGCAACTACCTTGATCTTGCGGTCGTGGAATGAGCTAATAAGCGATCCTACATTCTCCTGCTTTTCTTTATTGGTATCGATACCGGACAAAAGAGATCTGTCTATCTTGACGAACGCGGGCTCGTAAAAGTCGACCACTTCCATATTATTGAGTCCGGTTCCGAAATCATCGATCGACAAGGGAGATTTCGCTTCCGCACAATACCATTTCTTCAGCCTCGCAACTTCCTGGGAAAAAAATGGATACTCCAATATCTCGAGTATTACATCGGCTGACTGGCGTCCGTAGTATTGAAACAAGACCTCAATCTCTTTCTGGGTAAAATACTCTGTCGGAAAAGAATTAATACATAAATTTTCAGTATATCCTCGAAGTTGATACTCCTGCAGTGCTCCGAAACAAGTCGCTACTTCAATTATATGAAGTTTTTCCTGCTGCCTGTACTTCTCTATAAGTTCCGTAACGGTCATATCCGTCGGACGCATCAGAGCCTCCCTGGCAAAAATTGTTTTTCCGTCCGGATAGAATATAGACTGGAAAACGTAATTGATCGAGAGCTCTCCTAAAGCTTTTACTATTTCTTTGTCTAAGGGTAAATCTTCAAAATATATCATTATGAAACCTCAACACGAGCTTTTATAATAAAACCTTACCCGTGCTTTGTCAATCATTTAATATGATATATTTATCAGAATATTTCACAACTATGCTACAGGTACTGCGCAACGCCGGTCTCGTCCACCCCGTCTCTAATGCACTTCTCAAGCAGACTTCCGTCCGAATCGCTTATAAGAAACTCGCGTCTCGTCAGTTCGATCATCCTCTCCTCCTCGGTTGTGTATTCGCCGTCAGCCGCCGCAATACCGAAAAGGGCAAAGTATACGATCTTTTTGATCCTTTCGGTACTAGATTTAAAGCTATCGATTGCTCTTCTGAAATCTACCTGAGAAGGGTGTATCTCCGTGAAGGTCTCATTCATTTCCGCATCAAACGCATCGAGCAGTTCCTGCTCTTCGTCCTGCAACACGCCATCAACCATAGTAAGATAGTTCGCGATCACCCAAAAAGACTTTTTTTCATCCTTGCTAAGTTCGTGTAAAAACATATGGGACCTCCTTTTTAACTTTGAATTATAAAAACTTAACCTGACTACGCTCCTTAAAACAAATATTTATATAGGTATTATACCACAGATGAAACCCGAAAAATCAATCCTCGCAAACATCTTTCAAACAATTGTAAATATATTCATAAATATACTCGTAGCAGTGGGTTCCCTCTTTCCAGGACTCGAAGCGAAGCTTTTTATCTGCGCCGTCATCAAACCCTTCAGCCAGCATAGCCTTTATCTGCGCGCTGAGTGCCGGATATGCTATATCCTCATCTCCCGTGAAGGCAAATACATTATAAGAAAGATCGGAAAAGCCTTTCTCCTCCAGATAATCTTTCATCAGCCTTGCAGTCTTTTCAGGGTAAGTAGCTCCTCCCTTTTCCTCTACGATCCAGCAGTCTCCGCTTAGCGGCATATAGTTTTTAACAAGATCAAGAGCATTAAGGAATACTTCCCAGGTTGTCTCGCCTCCCATAGAAAATCCACCGAAGGCTCTGTGATCTCTGTCGGCTATGGTACGATATTTTGAATCGATCAGCGGAAGGAGATCGTTTCTAAATTCGTTATGATAAAACTTAGTAAGTACCCCTGCTTCCTTTATATCGTGCAAAGCGCTTTGGGAGTCGCTGTAATAAAAGCTCGGCGTAACTACTATTATCGGTTCGATATCCCCGTTTTTTATCATATGGTCAAGGATATGCTTTAATGCAAGGCTTCTGCTTTGGCAGTACATAAACTCCTCTTCATTACCCCCGCCGCCATGCATAAGATACAGGACCTTGTATCTTATATCACTTTCGTAATAACCGTCGGGTAAATACACAAGCGCTCTCTTTGTAACCTTCTCTTTTCCCGCGCAGTAAACTACCGAACCGTAGGTTATCTCTTCCAGCTTTCCTCCCGCAATCTCCTCGTAGTATTCCTTTGGTACCCTTTTCGTATAGTCTTTCATAATACCTCCCATTAAACTATTAGTTATTCATCGCAATGATTATTTCGCGAAATAATCATACCATATTTCGACAGATTTCGCGAAATTTCGCGAAATGCCATCTTGTTTTCGTATATTCCGTCAATATATAATATTCATAGCAGTCAAAAAGAGGGCATACAAATGGCAAAACTAACAGTTGATGAAAAATATATGAAGCTTGCGATCGGGCAGGCAAAAAAAGCAAAAGAGCTCGGCGAAGTACCCATCGGTTGCGTAATAGTTTACGACGGTAAGATCATCGGAAGAGGCTACAACAGAAGAAATACAGACAAAAACACCCTTGCCCACGCCGAGATTACGGCGATCAACAAAGCCAGCAAAAAAATCGGGGACTGGCGCCTTGAGGATTGCACCCTCTACGTTACACTTGAACCCTGCCAGATGTGTTCCGGAGCAATTGTCCAGGCCCGCATTCCCAAGGTTGTGATCGGTTGCGACAATCCAAAGGCAGGGTGCGCAGGATCGATTTTAAACATACTCAATCATCCAGCTTTTAATCATCAGGTAGAAACCGTTAAAGGAGTTCTCGAAGATGAGTGCAGTAAAATGCTTAAGGACTTTTTCTCTGACTTAAGAAAGCGGTTGAAAACCGAACGTGAAGAAAAGAAGGCATCTGCCGATTAAGCAGACGCCTTCTTTATTATTCCATATAATATCTAATACAATATTTGAATTACTTAGTTTCCAAATACCTTAAGGTAATCCTTCTGGAACTTCTCGATACCCTGATCGGTAAGAGGATGCTTTGTCATCTGCTCGATTACAGAGTAAGGGATAGTTGCGATGTCAGCTCCTGCAAGAGCGCAGTCGGTAACATGGATGGGATTACGGATGGAAGCTGCGATAATCTCGGTCTCATATCCGTAGATAGCGAAGATATCAGCAATCTGGCGGATAAGCTCGATTCCGGGAGTAGAAATGTCATCAAGTCTTCCAAGGAAAGGAGAAACGTAGGTAGCTCCTGCGTTTGCAGCAAGGATAGCCTGGTTTGCAGAGAAGATAAGGGTTACATTGGTCTTGATTCCTTCTTTACTGAGAACCTTTACTGCCTTAAGGCCTTCAACGGTCATAGGGATCTTAACAACCATATTGGGATGAAGAGCAGCAATCTCGCGGCCTTCCTTGATCATACCTTCCGCATCAACGGTGGTAGCCTTAACTTCACCTGAGATAGGTCCGTCTACGATAGATGCGATTTCCTTAAGGATTTCTTCCTGAGGACGGCCACCCTCTTTAGCGATAAGAGAAGGGTTGGTGGTTACGCCACAAATGACACCCATGTCATTTGCCTTCTTGATTTCTTCGATCTTTCCGGTGTCAACGAAAATTTTCATGATACATCTCCTTTAGATTTATTATTTGTAAAAAACTTCTCCGAGCATCAAATCTTTCTTGAAGTCACGGATATTTGTGTTCTTGTCGATAAATACAGCCTCGATTCCCATAGCTGCTGCCCAGTCGCCCATCTGCTCCGCGGTAATATCGTAGGAGAAAGCGGTATGGTGCGCTCCGCCGGCAAGAAGCCATGCTTCGGTACCGGTATAAAAGTCGGGCTGGGGAGTCCAGAAATTAATAGCTGTAGGAAGCTTGGGTAAAGACTTCTCAACCTTCTTGCAGTCAACATCCTGGATAATAAGACGGAATCTGTTGCCAAGGTCGATAAGGGAAGTAGCGATACCGGCTCCGGTCTTTGACTGGAATACAAGTCTCGCAGGATCTTCTCTGTCGCCCATGGACAGCGGCTGGCACTTGATCTGGATAGGTCCGTCGGAAATAGTAGGGCAAATCTCAAGCATATGAGCCTGGATGATTCCCTCTTTACCTTTAACAAGGTTGTAGGTATAATCCTCAAGCATCGAAGTTCCCTTGGGATCCTTCATACCGTAGCTCATGATCTTCATAAGGCGGACCATAGCAGCAACCTTCCAGTCGCCTTCTGCTCCAAAGCCGTATCCCTTTTCCATAAGTCTCTGAATAGCGAGACCGGGAAGCTGCTTTAAAGCGCCAAGGTCGCCAAAGTGAGTAACGATGGCATGGTAATTCTTTTCCTTAAGGAATCTCTCGAAACCAAGCTCGATCTGTGCCTGAACGGCAACATGCTTCTTAAACTCTTCGGGATCTCTTCCCTCAAGGCAGATATCGTACTTTGAATAATACTCATCTACAATTGCATTTGTATCCGATGCGGATACAGCTGCAACAGCCTCAGCGATCTCATTAACGGGGTAAGCGTCTACAGTCCATCCGAACTTAAGCTGAGCTTCTACCTTATCACCTTCGGTTACCGCAACATTTCTCATATTGTCGGCAATACGCATAACGCGGATATGTCCGGACTCCACGATACCTACAGCGGTACGCATCCATCCTGCGATCTTTTCCTGTACAGCCTTATCTTTCCAGAAACCGACAACGATCTTTCTTTCGATACGCATTCTCGAAAGGATATGGGCATACTCTCTGTCACCGTGCGCAGCCTGATTCTCGTTCATAAAATCCATATCCATGGTTTCGTACGGAATCTCTTCGTTATACTGTGTATGAAGGTGAAGAAGGGGCTTTCTAAGCTCCTGAAGTCCAAAAATCCAGTTCTTGGCAGGTGAGAAGGTGTGCATCCAGGTAATAACACCGGCGCAGCTTTCATCATTATTGGCCTCGTTAAAGGTCTTTCTGATCATATCCGCAGTAAGGAGCGTAGGCTTCCAAACCACCTCAAAAGGAAGCACTCCCGATGCGTTAAGGCCTTCCACCATCTCCTTTGCATGAGCGGCAACGTGCTCAAGACACTCGTCTCCGTAGAGATCCTGAGATCCGGTGCAAAACCAGAACTGATATTTCTTAACAGTTAACATTTTATAATCCTCCTATATCCTTTTGCCTATTAATTATTGCACTAAATAAGTCATTTATTGCTTTACAGGTCTATAGCCTTGCAGATATCCTTCTGGGCGGGGATAGCCTTTACGTAGGTTTCGATATACTTATCAAATCCGGCTACATCCGCTGCATCGGGCTGCATAACGCTTCCCTTTTCGCCGTGGAATACCTTGTCTGAAAGATATTTATCAAGTCCTTCTCCGGCTTCTTTTCTGATCATATAAGCGGCAAGGAGAGCCATTCCCCAGGGTCCGCCTTCTCCCGCTGTCTCCATTACGGCTACGGGAGCGTTCATAGCTGCCGCAAGGATGCTCTGTCCTACACCCTTTGTCTTAAAGAGTCCGCCATGTCCGTAGATGGTATCTACCTTAACCTTCTCCTCCTTGAAAAGGATATCGCATCCGATCTTCAATGTAGCGAGAGATGCGTAGAGGTGAGTCCTTACAAAGTTGGCAAGATTCATCTGTGCATCGGGCTTTCTTGCGAACATAGGACGTCCTTCGTCTGTTCCGATAACAGGCTCTCCCGAAAGAGTATTGAAAGCAAGAAGTCCGCCGCAGTCCTTCTCTCCCTTAAGAGCATTGTTGTAAAGCATACCGTAGATGGTATTTAAGCTTACGTCCATTCCGAACATATCTGCGAACTCTTTGAAAAGTCCTACCCATGCGTTCAGATCGGAAGTACAGTTGTTACAATGAACCATCGCTACTGCAGGTCCCGCAGGTGTGGTAACAAGGTCAAGCTCTTCATGAACCTTCTTTAAGTCTTCTTCAAGTACAACCATAGCAAACACGCTGGTTCCGGCGGAAACATTACCTGTTCTTACGGCAACGGAGTTGGTAGCTACCATACCCGTACCCGCATCTCCCTCGGGAGGAGCGATGGGAATTCCGGCCTGAAGGGTTCCGGATACGTCAAGTTTCTTAGCTCCTTCCTCCGTAAGCTTTCCGGCATTTTCACCGGCTACAAGTACCTTGGGAAGTATCTCGCGGATGTTCCAGGGAAGCTCTTTAACCTTAGGAAGTCCGTCAAACTTATCAAGCATCTCACTGTTGTAATCGCATTTAGAAGAGTCGATGGGGAACATACCGGAAGCTTCTCCGATACCCATAACCTTCTCTCCTGTCATCTGCCAGTGGATATAACCGGCAAGAGTTGTAAAGAAGTCAATCTTATCTATATGGTCCTCGCCGTTTAAGATTGCCTGATAAAGATGGGCAATGCTCCAGCGCTGAGGAATATTGAATCCAAGGAGGTCGGTAAGTTCCTTTGCAGCCTGCCCGGTAATAGTATTTCTCCAGGTTCTGAAAGGTGTAAGGAGATTTCCTTCCTTGTCGAAGGGCATATATCCGTGCATCATGCCTGAAAAACCGATAGCTGCAAGATTCTTTATCTCAACATCGTATCTTTCCTTGACATCCGCTCTGAGATTTGAATAGCAATCCTGAAGTCCGTTCCAGATATCATCAAGAGAATATGTCCAAACCCCGTTTTCAAGGCGGTTCTGCCATTCATGATCGCCGGATGCGATAGGCACATGATCCTCGCCTATAAGTACTCCTTTAATTCTTGTTGAACCAAACTCGATTCCGAGAACGGCCTTTCCGCTCTCAATGCATTCTTTTGCACTGTTCATCTTATTCCTCCGTAATGTGGTTAATGAATCTATAAATATTCTACGGCCCGGTAACTTAGGTTATCACGTGCCCACGATACACAGATTGTATCATTGCCGGCTTCGTCAGTCTGCCTAAATATTGCGGACGATTCCTCGGAAATAGCGATATCCTACCACTTTTTATAAGGGCAATGACTGATCTTTGAAGCCGCGCGAAGCTCCACATAGCACCCACAGGCGTCACAGGTCCCTGCGTTTAGCTTCTCGCATTCCTTACAGATTCCGAGACGTCTTTCATACTCCTCGGGTGAGGGTTGATCCGCCTGCTTAATGGCGCTCTTATATTTCTCGATCATCGCCTTGTCGGCTTCCGCCATCTCTCTTAATAAACACTTTTTACAAAAATTCCCGGCCATTATCAGACGTCTTTCCTTTGCTCTTTCTTAAGTTCTTTCCTTTTAGTTTTCTCGTCATTAAGTCTTATGTATTTTCTTGATTTAACAATACCATATACGACTGCTGCCAATGCGGCCCCCACTATGGACACTATAAGCATATTGTCAAACTTCATATGAATGTATGAAAGAAATACAAAGCTTATGATAAGCTGCATTATAAGAAGCCAACCAAAGGTTACCGTTACAGTAACAAAAAACATTATTATATCCCGAACAATATCTCCTGCGGTATACGGATGATCATGGTAATTCTCCGTCATAACATCTGCGCTTTTTTGCATAGATTTAACCGTATCCTGAATCTCATCCTTGTAAAGCTCAGACAGATCCATATCGGTACCTGCTTCATTTATCCGGTTGTCATTTAACCTCTTGTCTGTTTCAGTCATAGGTCTGCTTTCCTTTACCGTGGCGGAATAGATTTATTACTACGCTTATTCCAGAGACTTGCTTCCCCAGATTGTGATCTGATTTGTATCTCCAAGAGCCGTAAACGTCATCGTCTCTATAGAAGTTCCCTCAACGTTCATCGAAAGAGTAACTCCGGAATACGTCACACCGCCGATTACGATATTTATATAAGGAGTTCCCGCCTCGAGGCTCCAGGTTCCCTCGCAGTCTCCGGTAACGGTTCCGTCTTCATTAAGAGTAACCGATGAAGGCTTGTTTACCTCAAGATTTGCATAGTCAATATTCAGCTCGTGAATGATAAGGTCATAGTTACCCGCAACTTCCGAAGCCGAATAACCGTCGGTTTTGAGTGTCTCTCCACTTGTCTGGTAAGGAGCCGCCACAAGCCAACCCTCTTTATTTAAGAAAAGCTGATGAACCTTTACGTAGTGGCCTTCGCTTCCGTCAGTAGTACGGGTATGGAATACCATATATGCTTTTCCGTCATCATCAACAAAGGCTGAGTTGTGTCCCTGGGCAACCTGTCCCTGGGTGAAAGTCCGCCACTTGTAGCCTCCGAAGAGTCTTACTCCGATGGGAAGATTGAAGTTCTGCACCCAGCTGTCAAAGTAAGGTGTATTGTCCATCATATCAACGAAATCACCATCGGGTCTTTCGCTTCTGAATACTCTAACGTTATATCCGCCCTTTGCTTCAAGACCGCCGTAGCACATAAAGAGCCAGTAATAATCTCCGATTTTTTGGATGTATGATGCTTCTCCGGATACGTAACAGCCTCCGGCAATCTTCTTTCCAAAATAAGGATCGCTGTGAATGTTATCGGCGTAGGTTACGGATTTATCTCTAAAGCCTGTCTCCTCATCAAGAGCAAGCATAAAAATTCCGCCGCTCCAGGATCCGTAAGTCATCCAGAGATTTCCGTCATCATCATAGAATACGCAGGCATCAATATTATTGGGATAATAATCTCCCCACTTCTTTCCCTTATTGTATCTCTCGGGGTACTCGGTTTCTCCCGTAACTTCCGCAACGTCGGTCTCATCATAAAACTCATCGCTGTGGAATCCGGAATATACCACTACTCCTTCGTAGGTCCAATCGCCTTCGATAGTATCTGCGGTAAGGAGTACGATTGATGAATACCAATTGTCACCGTCTACAGACAGATACATACACCACTTTCCCATGGCTTTATTGTAGATCATATCCGGGGCCCACATATATCCGTCAACCTTATAATTCTTGCTTCCGTGAGCAGACCAGGCTGCGGGTTCCTCTAAGATCTTTGCATAATCGGTACTTAAATTGTTACTGAAATTAGTCCAGTTTTGGAGATCGTATGACTTCGCCCAGGCTCTGTGGGATCCAAAAATATAGTAACACTTCTTTCCTTCCTTGTCCTCTCCGACGATGATCGAAGGATCATGGCAGGAAACGGTCTTTAAAGTAACTTTATCTGCAGGATCGATCTCAACTTTTTGCTGGTACATTATTACCTCCACGATATATCTTATCATCAGTTCTTCGTCGCCGCATTTAACCTTTACGTAAGGGCGAAGCGTTACTTTATCAATATCTCCGGAAAGAGCAAGCTTCGTTCCCGCTTTAGAAGTCATTTCCTCATCGGGATAAGCGGTAAGGGTTCCCTCGTAGGAACTGCTCTCTCCGTAAAAAATCTGTCCTGAGAAAGAGGGCACTTTTGTTTCTCCGAAAGCCTCGTCATTGGAGCTTTCTACAGAAACCATACTTACCGTATACCCTGTTCTTTCATTGCTTACAGTAAGTGAATAACCAATGGTATCTCCCTTTTTAACGGATGATTTATCTGTAGCAAGAGTTACCGTTATACCGTTTTCGGTCTGGGAATCTATTTCTCCGTTATAACCGTCGGGTATATTCGTCGCATCATTTCCTCCCTCATTTTCTCCGGAGCAAGCCGCCAAAGATAGCGCTAAAACTCCGGTCAAAATCAAAGAAACAATTCTTTTATTTAAAAGGCTTACATATTTTTTCATCTTCTTCATCACCTGTTTAATACTAAAAAATCCTGTTTTTATAATCAAATACAGGGCTTCCGTCCTTGTCCCACTTTACTTCCATAAGCATCGTATGTCGATTGGGATCGTAGAGAGGGTCTCCTACTATTTCGAGATATGTTCTCGCATGGTAAACACAGACATCTCTTCCATCCTCCGTTACGGTAAAGGAATTGTGTCCCGGACCGTAGAAGCCTTTTTCCCTGTCGGATTTAAGAACGGGCTGTCTTTCCTTTTTCCAGGCTCTGGGGTCGAGCAGGTCCGCATCCTCCGAAATTGAGAGCATACCCATACAGTAGCATTCTCCCGTGGCGCTGGCTGAATAAGTAAGAAAGATCTTTCCGTTATGTTTTATTACAGCGGGACCTTCATTCACCCAGATATCTACTCTCTCCCAGTCGTAATCGGGAGTAGTTAAAAGCACCTGGGCCGTAGCAAGCTTTGTAGGGCTTTCCATACGCGCAATATAGAGGTTTGAGATTTGTATCCCAACGCTTACCTTCTCTGCCCAAACGTAGTAATACTCACCCTTATTTTCAAATATTGTAGCATCAAGGGAAAAGGCCTCAAAGGAGTAAATGTCATCATCGCTCCTCTTCATCATCCCCTTCTCGACCCATTCATCCTTCATAGGGTCATCCCCTGTGCATTCAAGGATGTAGGGGCGAAGTCTCCAGATATCTTCCTCTCTTGATGCGGCAAAATAGATATACCACTTTCCAAAAAGAAAATGCAGCTCCGGCGCCCAGATATGACGGCTCATATCTCCCGAGGCGTGCTTAGTCCAGATTGTCTTTTCCTCGGCGCTCTTAAGACCTTCAAGAGTATCCGAGCAGCGAAGTACAATCCTGTCGTATGCAGGCACCGATGCTGTAAAGTAGTATTTTCCATCTTTGCTTCTTGTAATGTACGGATCGGCCCTTTGCTCTATAAAAGGTGTATTGTACTCTGTTATTTTTCCGTTTCTGGGTCTTTCTTGCATCTGTTTGCTCCTATTTTGTCAGTTCCGATTTACCGAAACCTTAATAAATTTCATACCTTGCGGCGTGACGGGGAAGTCACGCCGTAAAGTACAAAATTTAGAAAATTGCGTTTAATACTCTTAAAAAATCCCGGGATGCAAAGTATCCGCATCCCGGGAAACTTTTAAAATGCCTGCCGCTTATGACTGACCGGATGATTCTTGCGGCAGGATAATATGTTTTTGGTTTTACTGTCCGTCAATAAGGATGTAAGAGCCATCCATTACGAATGTAAAGTAAAGGTCTCCATCAACTGCGATTCCGGTGTAGCTCTGGGTGTAGGTTGCACCTGCTTCGGTAGTAACATAAGCCTTAACATCAGCTGTGTCTCCGTTGTTGGTAACTGCTACAAGAACGTGCGCACCGTTCATATCCTCCTTGAAGGAATCCCAGTTCCAGTTGCACTCGGGTGTTACGATTCCTTCGTATCCTGCGCCCCAACCGTAGTTGTCGGAACGAACTACTGCGTACTCTGCATAACCTTCGGTGGTCTCTGCTGAGTGTCCGGTAGGAGTATTCTGGAGTACTACGTTGAAGTTGTTCCAGTTCTCAGCTCCTGAAGTGTAGTTGGTAAAGCTCTTGTAAACAGTATCTCCCTCTCTTACGGGATAGATATTTGAGAATGCTGTCCAGAAACCGCTTGAAAGATCGGTATTACCTACTCTCTCGGACTCGATGGTAACGTATGAGCCATCCATTACAAGACAGAAGTAGAGGTCGCCGTCAATAGCGATTCCGGGATAGTCCTGGGTGTAGATCTTGCTTCCGTCAGCGGTAGTAACTCTTGCGTGTACGTCAGCAGTCTCTCCGCGGTTAAATACGGTAAGGGCTACATACGCTCCATCCATATCAGCCTTGAAGCTGTCCCAGTTCCAATCGCAGGAAGGTGTGCAGATTCCGTCGTATCCTGCGCCCCAGCCGTAGTTGTCTGAACGAACTACTGCGTACTCTGCATAACCTTCGGTAGCCTCTGCTGAGTGTCCGGTAGGAGTATTCTGAAGTACTACGTTGAAGTTGTTCCAGTTCTCAGCTCCTGAAGTATAGTTCTTGAAGTAGATAGTCTTGGAGCTTCCTTCGGGAACTGCATAGATATCTGAAAATGCAGTCCAGAAAGGACTTGTTCTGTCGGTGTTACCAACGGTTACAGTATCAAAGCTTAAGTAGGAAGCTTCGCAAGAGAAGCAAGCATAAAGATCTCCGCCTGCAATATCGATTCCTGTGTAAGTCTGGTGATAAACAGCACCGGTTGTAGTCTCGGCTACAATGCCGATATCAGCAGTCTCGCCGTTGTTGGTGATACTTGTTGTGATCTTGGCACCATCCATGTCTGCCATGAAGGTATCCCAGTTCCAATCACATTCAGCTGTAGCGATTCCGTCGTATCCTGCGCCCCAACCGAAGTTGTCCGCTCTTACTACCGCATACTCTGCGTATCCTTCTGTATCTGCACTGTGTCCGGTAGGAGTATTCTGAAGGATTACAACGAAGTTGTGCCAGTTGTCTCCACCGTCATTGTAGTTTGTAAAGGTCTTGGTTACGGTCTCGCCATATCCGATTCCGAAGATATCGGAGAATGCGCTCCACCAGCCTGTTGTTCTGTCGGTATTACCTACAACGATTCCGCCTGCCTTAGCAGTCATATCCTTTACTGAAAGGATTTCTACATAGCTGTCCTTATTGGTAAAGGTAAGATTGATAGCTTCATCATCTGCTACTCCGGTAGCGAAGGTTACATTAGCAACATTTGCTCCAACCGATCCGTAGATATCTACGTTGTCGCAGGAAAGGGTGATCTCGTCACCTGTTCTTGAAACTGTGATAACGGGAGAAGCCTCTCTCATAGTATTCTGGAGCCATGAATTCCAGTTACCCCAGGTATAGGTAAAGTCGTTTGTAATATCTGTTCCGTTTACAGTACCGGAAGCATCGGCATAGATAGTAGCGATATCCTTGCTCTCAGTAGCAAACTTAAGGATGTAGTTGTTCTTTACGTCAGCTCCGTCGGACCAGTTCTTTAAAGAGAACTTAAAGGTCTCGCCGTCCTTGATAGGATAAGCGTCTGATGTAAACTTGCCTTCCTCAGCCTTAAGAGAAAGATCTCCGAGAGCTGTAATAAATTCTGCGCTTGCTACGGGCTCGATCACTCTCTCGGGCTCCTGAAGCGCTACTGAAGAATCTCCGTCTGCCGCAAGTGCTGCGATCTCAGATGCATCAAGAGCTCTGTCGTAGATATAGAGTTCATCGAAAGCACCCTTGAATACTGCATCCCAGTAGTTGATTCCGAGAAGGAACTCGAAGGAATCGGCAGGAGCCATTGCGCTCTTAACGATACTAACGGGAACAACTTCACCGTTGGTTATCTTCTGATATTCCTGTCCGTCAACATAAACCTTGGCATAGTAGAGATTTCCGTCTGCTGAAACATTGTTCTCGTCAACAACGAGTGCAAGGTGCATCCAGTGTCCGGTCTGAGGATCTGCTCCTGCAGCCTTCCATTCTGCACGTCCTACGCCTGCTCCCTCGTTTGACCAGATTCCGGGGAATACCTGCTGGGTTGAATCATCGTCTGATGCAAGCCAGTCAAATGCAGCCCACTGCTCTGCTCCGATGTCCTTGTTACCCTTGATATCAGGTCCCCAGATGGTGTTGGGCATATAGAGTGCGCTTCTCTGACAGTATGTCCAGTAAGAGATGGTGTATGAATTTCCTACGCCGTTAACATCCTCAAGGTCGTATCCGAATACACCGTCATTGTAAAGAGCCTCTCCCTTTACACCGGGGATATAATTCTTTTCCTTCTCCACGGGAACCATTGTGGATCCTGCTTCACAGGTAACCTTTCTGATGGACTCCTTGTCATCTGCCTGATCAAATGAATAGTAGTACTTATAGTCCTGAGGAATTGCACTTGCGGTCTCACCACCGGTCTGTGCTTCCGTACCCGTATTTCCTCCCTTAGAGCATCCCGCAAGCATTGCTGCCGCCATAGCTCCGCAAAGAAGGACGCTTAAAAGCTTCTTTTTCATTTAGCTTTCCTCCTGTTTTTTATAAATAATTGCTCTCCGGGCAATTACTTTCCGAATGAATCAACAACTGCCTGATACTGAGCGATCTCCTCGTCTGAAAGAACATCGTATCCGTTGGGACCGAAGTAAGAGATCATCGCCTCTGCATGGTAGTAGTTTGCCTGCTCGGTAGCCTCAGCAGCGTAGTCCGCAGCCTTTGCGGTTCCTGCGTCTACGAGATCGTGAATACCGATCTTGTTGAAGTACTGGTCACAGAAGTTCCAGTAACCTGCGATTGAGTACCAGCCGTAAGGAACAGGTCTTGTGATTGATGCGAAATAATCATCCCAATACTGCTTATGATCGGCGTCTGTAGGGAACATTGCCTTATATCTTTCCCAAACTTCTGTATCAAGAGTCATGGGAACAGGCATGTTAGCATGCTTAAGCGCTACACCTGAAGCATTTGTGATGCTCTCATCCTCGTAGATGTCAAGTCTTGCCTTCCATCCTTCGGTTCCGATACCCATAAACTTAAGAAGAAGGTATGCTTCGTAAGGATGTTTGCAAGAGGTTGAAACGCCTCCGATGTACATGTTAGCGATGATGTTGTGGTCCTTCTCGTCTACTACGTTGGGAGTTACGTAAGGAACGATATCAAGTCCATACTGTTCCTGATAACCATCGGTTCCCCAAAGGTTCTGATATGACCAGAAGCCCTCTGAGAATACTGCTACATGTCCGGTAGCACCGAACCAGGTTCCCCAGTCTCCGGACCAGTCTTCCATCTGCTGAGTGTTCTGCTTGGGAGCAACGTATCCACCGGTCTGAAGATCGCCGAACTCCTGCTCACCGATTGCCCAGTATCTAAGGTCGAAATCGGTTCCGTCGAATCCGAACTCACCCTTGATGGCACGCTCTGACGTAGCGCAGGCAGCAATTCCGTAAAGTGAGTCAAGTCTGTTGTAGAATCCGAGTCCGTAATACTTCATACCTGAACGATCATCAACTGTTGCGTCCTTGATAAGCTGGATCATCTCATCCCAGGTCCAGTCGGTTCTGGGCATCTGAAGATTAAGCTTTGTGATAACGTTTCTGTCGATGAATATAGCGCTGGGCTGGTACCATGTAGGAAGTCCGAACCATCTGTCAGTGTCAAACTTTCCGATACCATAGTTCTTGATGGATACCATCATATTGTCCATATCGGGATCGTTCTCAACATAGTCGGTGATGTCCATCCAATACATGTTTGCAAGTGCAGTGTCGGAGTCTGTACCCGAGAATACATCGGGGAAGGTTCCTGCTGCAGCTGCTGCAGAAAGGTCTGTTGACATATCTGCGATCTGCTTGCACTCAACCTTGATATTGGGGTACTTCTTCATGAAGGCCTCAGCCATAAGACCTACTGTTGTCTCATCTTCGTAGTGCCAATAGGTGAGTGTGATGTTGTCGGTAGTTACGCCGTTCTCGTCAACTCCGCCGGTAGATCCGGTCTTTCCGCCGGACGCACCGCAGCCTGCAAGAAGCGTAGCCGCCATAGCTACCGTTAAAAGGGCAGCTACAAGTTTTCTCTTTTTCATAGTATCCTCCTTTATTATGAAAAATTAGTTTATTTGTTAATCGCCCCCTCCTACCTTCTGAAAGGAGGTTGCGGTTTTATCAGTTTATTCGCCTGTGATACCGGCTCTGTCGATACTCTCTACGAACTGCTTCTGGAGTATCAGGTACATTATAAGAAGCGGCAGGATACTGATAGTTGTTGCTGCCATTCGTACCGATTCGTTAAGGCTTGTCGCCGTATCACCAACGGTTGCCCTTGTATTAAAGGACTGGTCGAAGTTTTTAAGCTGTACCACAAGGTTTGTCCAAACGGTATTTGCTGAAAGTCCCTGTACGTACAGTTCCGTAAGGTAGGACTCGTTCCAGTACCAGACAAAGGAGAAAAGTACAACAGTTACTATAGCCGGTACCGCCGAAGGAACAGCTATCCTGAAGAAGGTCTTAAAATGACCCGCTCCGTCGATTGCAGCAGCCTCTGTAAGCACTTTAGGTATCTGCTTAAAGAACTGATAAAAGATCAGTATAAAGATCGGTGCATTCAGTCCGTTTCCGAAAATTGCAGGTATTACAAAGGTAAGGATAGTTCCAAGGATATGCATATTGTTGTAAAGCACATAAGTCGGTATCATAGTTACCTGGCTGGGAAGGATGTAAGAAAAGATGAGAAGTCCCATCATTATCTTCTTTCCCTTAAAGTCATACCTTGCAAATCCGTATCCCACCATCATACATATAACAATATTGATAAGTGTCGGAATACCGGCAATAGCGATACCTTTTAGAAAGCTCATAAAAAAGTCCATGCTCTTTCCGGCATCAATATAGTTTTGGATGTAAAAGCTCGAGGGGAGCCATTTTACCGATGTATCGAGAAGGTCATCCCTGCTCATAAAGCTCGTGCTTATCATATAGAGCATCGGGTAGAGATATACAAATCCGATACATATAAGGAGGGCGTAGATCACGATCATCTTTCCAACGCCCTGCTTTTCTCTCGTACCAAAGACAAAACGGTGGAGCTTTTCCTTTGTAAAGATCTTTTTAATAGTCGCCGCGGCCGTCGTAGGTCTTGTAGCGGTGGCTGCGCCTTGCACGCTCGAGTTTTCTCTCATTTCTTAAGCTCCTCCTTTCTATCTTTTTGGAAAGTCTCTCTTCTCTCTTAAGCATCCTCTTTCTCTTAGAAACAAGTCTGTCGTACTGATCTCTCTTATTTCCAAGGATTACAAAGAAGAGAAGAACAATAAGCGTAACTACGATGGAATACATCCATGCCATTGCCGAAGCGTATCCGTAACCCTTTTCCTTTGTACCCGAGAACATAGCGTTCTTTATCATTGTGATAAGCTCGTTTTGTTCGTTGCTCGATAAAAAGATTACCGTATAAACCGCATTCAGCAGGATGAAGTTTTTAATCGTCGGAAGTGTGATCTTCCAGAAGCATTCCCATCCGGAACCACCGTCCATCTTCGCCGCTTCGTAAAGGGAAGGATCAACTTTTTGCAGCGCCGATAAAAAGATCAGTATCTGCACTCCGGAGTACCAGAGGATCATGATCATATTTCCGAAAAGCTCACCCACCGACTGTGCCACAGAATACGGCAGGAAGGAATCCAAAGCGTTTATCACGGCCTGAGTATTCATCGCAGGGATCGTGGACGCTCCTTCGCTTACCAGCATATTCATAACCGGTCCGCTGACGATGATAACGGGAAGGAAGAAGATAAGTCTGAAAAAGCCTTTAAGCTTGATCTTTCCGTTTAACATCATCGCTATGAGAAGGGCGAATACCACGATTATGGGAACCTCAACTATTGTTTGCCAGATGTAGGTGACAAGCTGCTGAGGGAATTCCGGATTTTCCAGCCAGATCTGTGTAAAGTTTCCCGTTCCAACCCAGGTGAATTTTGTTCCAAGAGGCGTAATCCTTATGTTGTACCACATATAGTAAAAGGATTGTCCTAAAGGAATAAGTACGAATATCAGCGTACCTATGATCCAGGGAAGTACGAAAAAGTAACCCATTCTGGCCTCGCGGGCTTCGAGTTTTCCTCTTTTTACCCGGACTCTTTTAGGTCTCTTTTCTTCTATATCTGATTTAACCTGACCATTAATATCACTCATTACCTGCCTACCTCATAGGACATTGAACCAATGGTTAATCCGTCAACTTCTGTTTCTTTAGAGCCGTAGTTTATATAGACTTTGACTCCGTTTGAATAGGTAACTCTTGTCACTCCGTCTCCCAAGATCTCGTGCTTTTCGATCGTCGCTCCGGAAAGCTTTTCGTTCAGCTCCCCAAGCTTTTCATCGTACTCGGCTATGGTTGATCTGTAGGAAGAGTACTCAGAGCTGTATATATCGCTTGAGTTGGTATATATAAGCTCGGAGGAACTTTCTTTTGTGATGTAGAAGGAAGGGTATGAGCCACTCTCTACCATCTTTAAAAAGAACTCCTGCTTATTGGCCTCAAAGTTTACATACTCCGCATACACCGGCATACTTCCTTTAAGTACCATACTCAGGAAGGGTACACTCTCATCCTCGAAGATGTATGCCGATGTGTATAGGGGCATATCGAGGAAAGCGTTTGTATCGGCCCAAAGGTATGCGAAGGGCTGCTCCATAATAAGGTTTGTGTTTTTCGAAACCTCCGAAAGAGTTGCCGCGTAGGAACTTTGGGTGTCGTATCTTGAGTAATTATTTCCGCTGTAGTTGTAGGAGAAAAGAGTATTGGTAACTCCCGCAAGAGCAAGATTATCAACTCCCTTTTTCGTATAGCTTTTTATAAATCTGCCAAGGAGCTCGTCGCTTCTCGAAGGGATGAGATACAAAAGATTCTTGTACACATCCATATAGGTTGTGAGTTCAAATCTTCTCTTGTTTATCTTCTTTACTACATTGAAGGTTGCGTTTTTCTCATCCGGATTGATTAAAAGCGCATCATTGTAAAGGTAAAGGTCTATTCCTTTTTCTTTTGAGTCATTTATAAGGTCTGTAAGCTTAGCTTTTCCGCCGATCTTTGACTCTACGCTGTAGGCGCTTATGGGAAGATCGTACAGTCCGCCCTTTTGCCATCCCTTATAAACCGAAAGTATATCCGTTACCGCTTCGCTCTCTAAGTCATCGTAGATTTCTCTGACGTCATCCGCTGTAGTCATAACCACCGGAGTTGTTCCGAGGACCCAGCTTTCTCTCTCTGTTCCGAGGAAATCAACTCTTGTTTTGTATGAAGTATCGGATGCGGTTAGCAAACCATTGGTTACAAGGTACTCTCTGTACGCATTTGCCATACCGGAATAGTCTGCTGACCCGCCTGACAAAAAGATGTATCTTACCTTAAGGTCTGAATGGCTTCTTTCCGATTCGAAAATGTGTAGAGATCCTGCTGTGGAGTTGTTACTTGTGGGCTGCGTATACGTCTTTCGGAGCGTAAACTTGGCGTAAGCTCTGTTGTAATCAACCGATACTCCGTTGGGAATACACTCGATGGATGCTCTTGCTTCGCCCTCTTCCACAATTCCGAGGTATGCTATTTTATCATCCGTGTGTGCGATTCCAAAGACAGGAGCAATTACTTTCTCCGAGTCGGATATGGTATTGTATCTGTCCTTTAAAAGAGTAGTTACGTCGGATTCATCAAATCCTATGTCGTTTCCGTAGATCATTCCGGAAAATCCGCTCTTAAATCTTCCCTCTTTATCATTAAGATAGATTAAAGCTCCGTTTCCGTCGGGAACGAGAATATATCCTTCCTTGCTGTCTAAGTAGGAGTTTCCCATATAAGGATAAATGGCGATGGTACCGATGTAGTAGCTGTCACCGTCCTCATGTATACTCTCATCCGGGATCCGTGCAGTTACTCCTTCGTCCGTGATCTCCACCTCAAGGGTCATTCCGAATCTGTATTTATTCCAGTAAAGATCGGCCGTAAATCCCTTGTCAGTATACTTTATATCCTTTTTTACATCGTCGTTTATAAGGTCTGCCTGCTGCGTGTCGTCGTTTCCGTTGATCATCGTCAAAACCACAGCTGACTTCATAGCTCCGATCCAGCTTGCATTGTTCTTTCCGTCATCGTGGCTGATGGATGATTCCATATACGCGCCGGTTTCTTTATCCTCTACCACGAGAGAAAGGTCGCTCTCGTCCATGTATAAGCGGTACCCGGTGCTTTCTGCCACGAAGGTGTGACCGTTTATTTCGGTAGCAGCTTCGCTGACAGAAAGTCCAAGACCAAAGGGGAGGGTAGAGGTTTGCATCAATCCTAAAACAAGGGCTGACGCTAAGAGGGATGTAATTATTTTAGCTATTCTTTTATGAGCCAATTCGATACACCACCTCTCCGAATATTGACTGCAGGAAATCAAATACCTGCGACCAAAGTACATAAATAATAAATATGAGCAGCGCTACGATTAAGATTGTAAATATTGTAAGGAGTATGATCTTTATCGTCTCGCCTACTGTGTAGTTGTTTATCTCCTGAATACTGATAAAGACAAGTACCGCGATCCAAACCCACATACAAAGGCTTCCAAACTGTACGAAGAAGATCTCGTTGTTTGAAACAACATGTGAGAGGATAAACAGGATCGGTGTAAATATCAGGTACGGCGTAAAGCAGTAGATAAGCGAACAGTAAATATCTTTAAATCTTCCTTCGCCGTCGTTGATGGTACACATCAGATAATTGCAGGATACTATAGCTATAAGCGCTATAAGTATCATTCCGATATCTGAAAGTACATCAAAGTTTCCTTCTCTTACAGTCTTGGTTAAGAATCCGCAAAAGTATTTGTTTACGATATAGAAAAGAGTTCCTATAACTAAAATAATATTTGCGGAAAGGACCGAAACCTTGCCTTCTCTCTTGATGCCGTAGCTTCCGTCGATGGGATGTCTGATAAAGTAAAACATATATTTAAGCTGCTTTATCAGTTTTACTTCACCGGCCTTTTGCAAAAGAGCCTTGGGCTTATCAAGGATATGCTTCTTTTTCTGAAGGTACTTTATCAGTATCGTTGCAATTACGATAATGATGATCAGTATTGCGACCCAGGTAAGATTCTTTTTAAGCCATACATTTCGGATCTCCCAAAAAGCGTCCGAATAACCATCGGTGTCTTTTGCGATCCTTGCGTATCTGAGCGCACCCTCGTAATCTCCCTCTTTATAAAGTGCTTTTCCCATAGCCATATTGGCGTAAGTAAAGAGGTTGTTCATCTCGAGTACTTTACCGAGGGGCTCTTTGCTTTCCTCATATCGGCCCTTTGAGAAAAGGTAAAGAGCGTTATGAAGATAAGCTGTAAACTCTGTAGGCTCATAAATCTGAATCTGTGCTTTCTCGGAGTCAAGGACGTAAATCTTATCATCAAGTCCTATCTGGATAGCTTCGACCTTTGTGGAAAGTCCTATTCTTTGCTTTCCGTCGTCGCTTCCACCGAACATAAAGAGCAGGTCGCCTTCATTGTTGTACTCGTAGATAAATCCGGTCTGTGTTGCTACGAATACGTTGTCATGGTTTCCGGCTGCTACCGCTGCCGGAATATCCGGGTAGTCGGTGGTCTCAATCATATTTACACCGGCGATATTGAGACGTTTTAAGGTGTCATTTTTCTCACCTCTGGTTATTGTGTAGATAACGCCCTTATCATCTATCGCCATATTATCGGGTGTCGCAGGGATATTGGACTGCATCTTTGCTCTTTGTGCGTCGGTAAGTACCGCCCTCCAGATGATAGTCCAGATATTTGCTTTTGTGGCGTTAGTTCCGAAGTATCCGAGGAATGTACCTCCCTCGACGGGGCTGATCTGAACAATACCGTTTGTGTTTGACTCGCAGACAACGTACATTGTTCCGGATTTATTGGCTACGATCTTTAAAGGCAGAAAGTCCTGTGTCTCACCGTACATCGCCTCCGTAGGCTTTGTGTAGGTATCTTTAAGATTTCCATCCTTATCAAATACAAAAACAGCCTTAGCGTCTCTGTCCGCCACATAAGTAGTGCGATCCTTTGTAACATATATACCCTTGGGAGCAACAAGTATTCCTTCTCCGAAGGTCATTACCGGCTCGCCCTCCATATCGGATACCACAACTCTTGCGTTTCCGCTGTCCAATATGTATATATACTCGTCGTTTACAAGTGTAAAATCCGTCGGGGTAAGAAGGGTTTCTTCTCCGATCTTGGTTATAGTCTTGTAGGGAAGATAAGCCGTTTGTGTCTCTGTAACCGAGCCGTATCCGTCTACCGTGTATGTCTTGTAGGGCGCATCGGCAAAGGCCGAAAGATAGCTTCCCGTAAGAACACTTCCCGCAAGTACAATTGGCAGTATCGCGGATTTAATTATTCTGATGAATCTGTTTTTCACGATTTCCACCTCTTAAACTTACTTGATTCCGGAATGTGCCATGGTGTTCATAACATTCTTCTGAAGAATGATGAAAAGTATAAGGTTTGGCAGGAACATGATCAGTGATGCCGCTGCCGCAATACCCTGGCCGGCTACTGTATTGGTCGTTGTAGTTGAGGTCAGTGTGTTCATATAAAAGGCAAGTGACTTTATCGAGTCATCATTTACGTAGTAGTTCGATGTCTCAAGGTTGTTCCAGACCTGCTGGAAAACAAGGATTGCAGCCGTTGCGATGGCGGGCTTAATAAGGGGAAGTATTACTTTAAGGTAAATCTGCCATTCCTTCGCACCGTCCATGTACGCCGCTTCGATAAGGGAATCGGGTACCTGGTCCACAAACTGCTTTATAAGGAAAAGTCCAACAGGCAGTGCCAGAAGGGGAAGGATCTCAGCCCAGTAGGTGTCGATCATTCCGAGCTTATTTACAACCAGATATCTGGGGATCATAACCGCTACGGATACGAACATAAGAGCTATCTGGTTTATCTGCATCATTATCTTAGCGCCCTTAAACTTTATCTTTGAAAGAGCGTAAGCCGCCATTGTTGAAAAGAGCAAGGAACCGAATACAACGGCGACGGTTACGAATATACTGTTGAAAAAGTACTTCGAAAGAGGAATACTTCCCGATCTTGATGCCTTGATAAGTTTTACGAAGTTATCAAGAGTCGGATGAAGAGTGATGAACTTCGGCGGGAATGCGAAAAGCTCTTCCATAGGTTTAAATGCATGGAAGATGATAAATATGATCGGCAGTCCGCAAAGAAGTACCATAGGAAGTACAAGCAGGTATATCTTTATCTGTCCCTTTTCGAACTTATCAGGGTTTATTCTGTGTCCTTTATATGCCATTTTGGTACCTCCTTTCCTTAATCCTTCTCGCCAAAGAGCTTAGTTGATACGGAGCTGAATATCTGTACGATGAGCAGCAGTATTACGGAAACCGCCGCTGCGTAGCCCATCTCATATCTTATAAATCCATAATCTTCGATGTGGTTTACGATAAGCTGTGCGGAATATCCCGGAGTAGGGTTTCCGGCAAGCATCGTCGCTATCGTACCGTTTTGGAAAGCTCCTACTATCTGCATAACAGCCGCGAAGAGCATCTGAGGCTTCATACTCGGGATTGTTACGTAGATCATCTCCTGGAAGCGGTTTTTTACTCCGTCGATGGCCGCCGCTTCATAGAGGGATTCGTCTACGTTTAAAAGTCCCGCGAGGATTGATAAAAAGCCGACACCCATGCTGCTCCAGAGTCCGATGATGATGACTATAGGGAGCAGGAAGTTTGCGTTGGTCAGCCAGATGACCGGTTCGTTTATGATTCCGATATCCATCAGCCAGCTGTTAAGGTATCCCGTCTGGTCTCCCGTAAAAAGGATCTTCCAGAGGACGCTCATGGCTACACCGGTTGTCATACTGGGTGAATACAGGATCAGTGCGAATATCGTCCTCGGTATCTTCGGAAGGTTTGCAAGTCCAAAGGCTAAGAGAAATGCCAGCACGTATCCTCCGACTCCGACTATAAGCGCGTACTTTACTGTATTGGGAAGTACGTATTTCATAAACACATCATCGCTGGTTATCAGATTGATGTAGTTTAGAAATCCTACAAACTTCGGAAACTGGATCGCGTTGAAGTTTGTAAAGGAGAGTATTACCGCCATTACGACGGGCGCTAAGATGAAGATCACAAAGAGCGCCGCGTAGGGGAATACGAATACGTAACCTGATTTGTTATTGTGAGAGCGTTTTCCTACTTTTGTTTTTGACATAGCTCTAATATTCCTTGATTACCTACTAAGTTTACAGCTTAAAAACTAACATCATAATCTATCCGTCGGTTATTTATCCAGAATCGCTCTCACGGTATCAACATTGGGAGCGACATAGGGGGAGATAATATTTCCATCGGAGTCGATGTAGCCGAATTCTTCGAGCTTGCGTTCGGTTTCACGGCTTACGGTCTTTACTACTTCGTCGATTCTTGAGCGGATGCTGTCTCCGTTTACAACAACATCGTTATATGCGTTAGAAAGCTCTCGCTCCATCATATAGCTTCCGGGAAGTCTGGGCGCTTCTAAGATGTACGCGGACTGTTCCATGATGATGTTCTTGTCCGAGGTCGGATATGGAAGCATTCCGAAAGCTTCGATGTTCGCTGTAGGCCAGATGTACTCATCTCCGTATAGGATCTGGAGTCTTTGTCCGAACTGTGCCTGAACCTCTGCTCTTGACCACCACTCTAAGAAATCCCAGGCTTTTTGTTCTCTTTCGGCATTTGATTTAAACATTACCGAGCTTTCTGCGCCGCCGGCCATATATCTTTTGATCTCTCCGGTCTCTGGATCTTCTACACCCGGAACAAGCTTTATAGCCCAGGAGTTTGCAATCTCGGGAGCCGCGTTTAAGATAAGGTTGTAGGAGTTGAAGTCCGCAATTCCTATAGGAAGGTCACCGTTTCTGAAATGCTGGTAGAAATTGGGTACATCCACCGGCAAGTCGTAGAGTGTGAAAAGTTCGGTCAGCTGTGTAAATCCTTCAACTGTCTTCTCACTGTCAACGGTTATATCGAGGGCTGTCTCTCCGTAAAGGCTTCCGCCGTTTTGGAAGATAAGAGGCGTTGTTCCGTGGAAGTTTCTCATAGCCGCCATAGGTGCTGTCGGATAGTAAACATTAAGTCCTCTCATCTGGAGGTCCGGAAGCATCGCGATCAGCTCATCCATAGTATCCGGAGCTTCAAGTCCGAGCTTACTTAGGATATCTGTCCGGTAGAACATCACATAGAAGTTCATTGTCTCCGGCAGCGAGTAGAAGCCATCCCCCACAACGGAGGGAACAAGCATACCGTCCGAGTATCTGCCGAATACTTCTTTGTAATTGTCAAACTGGGTCATATCCACTAAAGCTCCGCGGATTGCAAGGTCGTAAGGAATTGAATAGTTGATTCCCGTTGCAATATCCGGCGTATCTCCCGAAGCGTTGGAAAGAATAAGCTTTTGTGCATCCGTCATAAGGCAAAGGTCAACTTCGATTCCCGTTTCGGGTGTGAACTCCTCGTCGATCATCTTCTGCATGATCTCTACATAAGTTCTCGGTCTGTTAACCCAAACCTGAATATGACTTTCGTCAGTATTACTTGAAGAATACGACTGTCCAAAGAAGGAATTGAAAAATCTTGCTATGGACATTCCGATTCCCTTAAAGAATCCCTGGCCATTCGGAAGTTTTGCGCCTTCCTGATAAATATATATGCGGTCGATCGCAAGGTCGTTATCTCCGATTAAGTCAACGAAATTCGCGATCTGTGTGTTTACCGAGTTGGTACTGGTTGAGAGCTCTCCGACTCTGTATACCAGTTCATTGGGCTCATCCGCCAGATCCTGAAGCTGTCTCGCCGCGATAAGTAAATAGGAAAATGCAGCTACGTCTTCCGCCTTTTTAGCATCCACATAACCCTTAGCTTCGTCCGCAAGAGCGTAGAGCTCATCGGTCCAGCCCTGAAGTCTTTCCTGTATGTCAGGAATATATCTTGTAAGTCTTAAATCTCTGTATTTATCTGTATTGGTTCCGGCAACCTTTGTTACTTCCAAAGAAAGGTCGCTGATACCACTCATTATCTCGTCTACTTTTTCAAGAGCGTAGCGCAGGTTTTCGGCGCTTATTGTAAGAGAAACGGTATGCTCACCGGGCTCTAAATATACGCTTAATTTCTCGCCGTTTTCGTCCTTTAACGTTCTTGTTTTAAAATTGTTGCATGCCTCTACTGCGTATGAGTAGAAAGCTTCGTTCGGAATCTCTCCGTCGATTCTCCAGTCCACAAAGACTGGAAAGTCATTTTTCTCGGACTGTCTGTAGTTCATTCCGATGTAGTAGTAACCGGCGGTTACTACTTCGAATTTGTATGTTACCGTCTGCCCTGCCTCATTGAAGGAATCTTCATCTATAAGGTTAAGGACTGTTGTATTTACATTTAAAGGATTGATCTTTGAGGAGTACTCTCCGGTCGCATGTATCGAAGAATCGTTTCTCTCGTAGAAATCTTCCGCTTCGATAGTGATGAGTTCGTTTCCTTCCGCTTTTTCGGAGCCGGTATAGTCATCAATCTTTTTCGGAGCCTCTAATGTCAATCCTCCGAGCAATACCTTTCCTTCCTGCATAAGGAACTCAAATTCATGCTCACCTTCGGTTAATTCTATTTTTAAGGGCTGTGAGTAACGGTAGCTGGCATCCCCGAAGTTTTTATGTTCCCATTTAATATCCTTTTCGGGAAGAGCAACTATCTGGTTTCCGTATCTGTCGGTATCGACCTTTTTGGAGATCCAGGTCGTTTCGAAGACCATGCTCCTTGCCTCGTAAAAAGGATATTCTCCGTCGATCTTTACGCCGATTTCTACCGGAAGGATTGATGTGTCATAGGACAGATAATCCAGTCCGACCAGATACAAGGCCGTCTCGGGCACATTTATCTTGACCTTAAAGCTGTCCCCCGCGCCGGCCGTAGCCACGCCGCTACTGCCTTCGTAATCGAAGCTGTCTGTAGTAAGAATAGTTTCATCTTCAAGGCAATCCGCGAAATAAAAACAGACGGTTTCTGCTTCGTAATCTTTAGCGGTATAGGACTTGCTTACACTTGTATAGTTAGATGAAAGTCTGTCCGCAGCAGCATCGGTATTTACCAATACATTTTCCACGACATCTTCAGTCTGCTCTTCGTCTTTTGCATAAACCGGCGAGCTGCCAATGGTTAGCCCAAGTACAAGTCCAAATGATATTGCGATTGATACTGCCTTTTTAATCCTATTACGAAACATAACCGTCTCCGTTAACTCACGGGTCCGGCCCTAAACCGGACCCGTTTGT
>CADATP010000008.1 GCA_902790935.1 uncultured Lachnospiraceae bacterium
TAAAAAATGACACAGGGGGACGGGGTTGGGGGTTCATAGTCAGAATAATTTCAAAATTATCTGACTATGAACCCCCAACCCCGTCCCCCTGTGTCATCTCTTTTGGGGCTCTTTATTGGACTCTAAATGTGGATAATAGAATTATAGAAACATCCATTGAGAGAGGAGAAAACATATGAGAAGAGTATTTTCTGAAGAGCCCATTATCTTTTTTGACCAGGACGGTACTTTAAACAGATGGCGCTGGATCGATATTAATGAGGTAAAAAAGGAGGGGTATTTTAAAAGTGTGTTGCCCAGGGAAAATGTGATAGATGCTTCCCATATCCTTAAAATCCGGGGGATACCGATCGCAACCTACGGCGCGGCCTGGCTTGACGACGGTCATTCGGTTGATGACAAGAACTGGTGGATGGACAGATTTGTTCCGCATATAGATATAAGCAAAAGGATATATGTCCCTTGTGGAAGCGAAAAGGTTGAATACTTCTATGAAAAGGTCGGCAGAGATATTACGAGGGCTGATATTTTGATAGATGATAATTCCGATGTGTTAAGAAGCTGGGAGATAAACGGCGGTACCGGGATAAAGGTAAGAACTGCCGAGAACGGAAGGTTCGGAACGTGGCGAGGCTTCTCTTTCAGAGAGACCGACGATCCCGGAAGCATAGCGTCCTATATTGTATATATAAGACGCTTAGCTATTGCGGCCGCAGAGGCTAAAGCTACAGGATATACTCCATCTGAGTCTCTTTTGGCTTAAGTCCGAGATTTTCGTAGAAGCCCTTTGCTGCGTCATTGCCCTCCCAGACATTAAGGGTGATCTCGTAGCAGCCCAGGGCTTTTGCCTGATCCTTAACAAAATCAAAAAGCTTCTGCCCAATATGCATTCCGCGGCAGGATTCATCGACGCAAAGATCGTCTATAAACAGAGATGTAAAGGGAACCATATTGTTTGAAAAGGGCTGCTTTTTTAATACGCAAAAGGCGTATCCCAGGACTTTATCATCATCGCTAACAGCGACAAAGACCGGTCTTGTGTCATCTTTGAACATATCGTAGAGTTCTGACTCGGTGTATTTAGTGGTATCAGGAATAAATACATCGGGTCTTATTGCGGCATGTATATTTAATACCTGCATCAGTAAATCCAGAATCTTTTCGGCATCTTTATTTTCAGCTCTTCTTATCTGCATAACGCCTCCAAATAATTTTTTAAAAATATCATAAAACTTCTCTAAAGAATCTTCAATAAGTATTTTAAGCGCATTCCATGTGATATAATTTTCGCGAAGCGAAACCGGAATCGATCACAGACTTGCGAAGCAATGTCTGTGATATAATAAACAAAGTTCAGGAAAAGAGGGCAGATTATGGCTACTTTTTTTATTGCGGATACGCATTTTTCGGATGACTCAATCAGAAGATACGAAAACCGTCCCTTTGAATCAGCTAAGGAGATGGATGAAAGGATGATCGACAACTGGAATCTAACCGCCTGTGACGATGATACAGTTTTTCTTGTCGGAGATATCGGTGATGAAAGAAAGCTAACAAGGCTAAAGGGAAAGATAATCCTTATAAGGGGAAACCATGACAAGCTTTCTGAAGAAGAGTACAAAAAACTTGGAGTGTATGCCGTCTACGATTATCCTATCGTATATAAAGACTTTTGGCTTGTATCCCACGAGCCGATGTATGTAAACAGAAATGCACCCTACGCAAATATCTTTGGGCATATACATTCAAATCCGGAATACAGGTCCGTGAGTCCAAGGAGCTTTTGCGTAAGCGTAGAAAGGACCGGATATAAGCCGGTTTCCTTCGAGGAGATCGCGGAAGCGGTAAAAAAAGCTGACAAGGAAGCGGACAAAGCTTAAATGCGCCATAGGTCTATGCGAAAACTATAGGAAGCCTTTAGTATAAACATAAAAATGCACATAGATTGGAGCCCAAAATGATTACTGAAGAAAATGTGCTTTCAGAAAAAGTAAATGACAAACTAAATAGATTAAGAGATTATATCAAAGGTCTCGGTTCATTAGCTGTAGGTTTCTCAGGAGGAGTGGATTCATCCCTTCTTCTTGTTGTGGCTAAGGAAGTTCTTGGAGATAAAGCTATTGCCGTTACGGGAGTAGACGCTTCAATCCCGGAAAGAGAGCTTAAAGAAGCAAATGCTTTTTGCGAGGAGCGTGGGATTAAGCATATTACTTTTAAGTTTAACCCCATGACGGAAGAAAACTACCGGAAAAACTCTCCGGACAGGTGCTACTACTGCAAACGCGGTATTTTTTCCGAGATCTTAAATATAGCAAAAGAAAACGGGATTGAGTATGCTGCGGAAGGCTCAAATATGGACGATCTTGGGGATTACAGACCGGGACTCAAAGCAGTCGCAGAGCTTTCGGTTAAAAGCCCTTTAAGAGAGGCGGGGTTAAACAAAGAGGAAATCAGGCTGATATCAAAAGCCTTAGGACTTCCTACCTGGAGTAAGCCTGCTTACGCCTGTCTTGCTTCAAGATTTGTCTACGGTGAGGAGATTACGGAGGAGAAGCTTTTAATGATCGACAAGGCAGAGCAGTTTCTAGTAGGGCTTGGCTTTTTCGAAGAAAGGGTCAGACTTCACGGGAACCTTGCAAGGATCGAAGTTCCCGAAAAAGACATCGAACGCCTCGCCTCTAAGGAGATACGAGAAGCCGTATACGCGAAATTCAAAGAGATCGGGTTTATGTTTGTAAGCCTCGATATGCGCGGCTACAAGATGGGAAGCATGAATGCAACGATAAAAACGGGCTGAAAAACTATTTGACAAATAAATGATCCGTGCTTATAATTCATATTTGTTCAAGGACAAAGGCGTCTTAACCTCTTGGTTAAGACGCCCCTTTTTTTGTTTTAAAACCTCTTACTTAAGTAAAACAGGATACTGCAATAACGGGAAAAAGAAGCAATATAGTTTAGAGAAGGTTAGAAAGGAGCGCACATGGCTAAATATGTATTTGTAACGGGAGGAGTTGTCTCCGGACTTGGAAAGGGAATTACAGCAGCTTCCCTCGGAAGACTTTTAAAGGCGAGAGGCCTTAAGGTGGCGGCGCAAAAGCTGGATCCTTATATCAACGTAGATCCGGGAACAATGAGTCCTTATCAGCACGGCGAGGTATTTGTAACGGACGACGGAGCCGAGACCGATCTTGACCTCGGCCATTACGAAAGATTTATTGATGAGAATCTAAACAAATACTCAAACCTTACAAGCGGTAAGGTTTATTGGAACGTACTTAACAAAGAGCGCAGAGGAGAGTACCTCGGATCAACGGTTCAGGTTATTCCACATATTACGAATGAGATTAAAGAGTTTGTATATAAGGTCGGAAAAAAGACTGATGCGGATGTTGTTATAACAGAGATAGGAGGAACCATTGGTGATATCGAGTCACAGCCTTTTATCGAGGCAGCAAGACAGATATCTCTTGAGGTAGGCAAGGAAAACAGCCTCTTTATCCACGTTACACTTGTGCCTTATCTTCACGGATCTGATGAGCATAAATCAAAGCCCACCCAGCATTCCGTTAAGGAACTTCAGGGAATGGGAATCCATCCGAATATCATTGTCCTTCGCTGCGATGAGCCCTTAGAGGAATCGATCTTTAAAAAGATTTCCATGTTTTGCAACGTTAAGGAAGATTGTGTAATCGAAAACCTTACTCTACCCAGCCTTTACGCGGCGCCTTTAATGCTTGAAAAAGAGCATCTTGCGGATGTTGTATGCAGAGAACTTTGCATAGATGCTAAGGAGCCGGATCTGTCCGAGTGGGAAGCCATGGTTAAGCAGATAAAGTCCGCGAAAAAGGAGATCGTCATCGGACTTGTGGGAAAATATGTCCAGCTTCACGACGCTTATCTTTCGGTAGCGGAAGCTCTGGCGCATGCAGGATTTCATCACGGAGTTAAGGTAAAGATCGACTGGATCGATTCAGAGACTATAACCGCAGAAAACAGAGCGGAGGTTCTTGGCGGGCTCGACGGAATACTTGTACCTGGGGGCTTCGGAGACAGAGGTATCGAGGGCATGATAACAGCGGCAAGGTATGCGAGAGAGACCGGTACTCCATACTTTGGAATATGCCTCGGAATGCAGATTGCCGTCATAGAATACGCAAGGAGCGTTGCGGGTATTGCTGATGCAAACTCCGGAGAATTCAATGAACTTTGTAAAAACAAGGTCATTGACTTTATGCCCGGTCAGTCGGAAGATATTGCAAAGGGTGGAACCTTGAGACTTGGAAGCTATCCCTGCAAGATAACCAAAGGTTCTCTTATGGAAAAGTGCTACGGCAGCGATTCCTGTGACGAGCGTCATCGCCACAGATACGAGTTTAACAATGATTACAGAGAAATCCTTAAAGAAAAAGGACTTTCAATCTGCGGACTTTCACCGGATGAGAGACTTGTGGAAGCTGTAGAGGTAAAGGAACATCCCTTTATGATCGGAGTCCAGTTCCATCCCGAATTCAAATCAAGACCCAACAAACCCCATCCGATTTTCATGGGCTTTGTTGAGGCCGCCATAAATAATAATAAACAGTAAAAGAGTATACTTTAAGAATACTGCCCGTGGGATTTACTTGTGATATATTTTTTCTTGTATGGGATCCCTATTAGTGCCGCAAAGCCCTTATTTTAGCGGGTAATTGGGAACACGAAAAAATTCTACAAAAAATTTAAAAAAGTGGTTGACAAGTAACTCGGCACCAAGTATACTTGTATACAATTCAAGACAAAGGCGTCTTAACTTAGGTTAAGGCGCCTTTTCACGTTTTATGAATGGCGTATTTATGCGCTTCTTTATAGCTTAATATTTTGAATCTGATATTAATCAGGCGATGCAAAGGGGCATCAGTGCACGTGTCCCGGAGTGTCGCCTCTTTTAATATAAAAAAATAGGTGCGCCGCAGCTTAGTATTACATCATATTGCGCACCTTGTTTTAAGGAGGAGTTAAAAAATGGATGAGATTTTACAATTGATCGACGGAAAAGTATTTGGCGTCTGGTTTTTAATCGGTGCAGCGCTTGTTTTCTGGATGCAGGCGGGCTTCGCAATGTGTGAGGCGGGTTTTACGAGGGCTAAGAATACGGGAAATATCATCATGAAGAACCTGATGGATTTCTGTATCGGTACTGTAGTTTTCATTCTGATCGGCTTTGGTCTTTTTCTCGGTGAGGACCTTGTGGGAATCATCGGAAAACCCGGATTTGATATTTTTACGGACTATGCACATTTCGACTGGTCCAATTTCGTGTTTAACCTGGTTTTCTGCGCAACAACCGCAACGATAGTTTCCGGTTCTATGGCAGAGAGAACAAAGTTCCTTTCATACTGCGTGTATTCAGCGGTCATTTCTGCAGTTATCTATCCCATCGAGGCCCACTGGACCTGGGGCGGCGGATGGCTTTCCCAGATAGGCTTCCACGATTTTGCCGGATCTAACTGCATTCACATGGTCGGCGGTATTTCAGCACTCATCGGTGCCGCATTCCTCGGACCCCGTATCGGAAAGTTCGTTAAGGACAAGGCAGGAAAAGTCACCAAGGTAAATGCAATCCCCGGACACAACCTTACGGCAGCAGCCCTCGGCGTATTTATCCTTTGGCTAGGCTGGTACGGATTTAACGGAGCGGCCTGCACTACCGTTGAACAGCTCGGTTCTGTATTTGTTACTACAACCATCGCTCCCGCGCTTGCAACTGTTACCTGTATGATCTTTACCTGGATCAAGTATGGCAAGCCCGATGTTTCAATGTGTCTTAACGCTTCACTTGCAGGTCTTGTAGCCATCACAGCTCCCTGCGATGTAACCGATGCTTTCGGTGCATCCATTATCGGTATTGTAGCCGGACTTCTTGTTTGCTTCGGTGTTTGGCTTCTTGATTACAAGCTTCATATTGACGATCCCGTCGGTGCGGTTTCGGTTCACTGCTTAAACGGAATCTGGGGAACTATCGCAGTCGGACTTTTTGCTACTAATTCGGCTCCCGGATATTCAATCGCAGATAAAGCAGGAAACGAAATGATAGGTCTTTTCTACGGCGGCGGACTTAAATTACTTGGAATTCAGATGGTAGGTCTTTTATCAACAGCTCTTTGGACTGCAGTAGCAATTACCGTTACCTTCCTTCTCATCAAGAAGATCTTCGGACTCAGGGTAAGCGCTGAAGAGGAGATTACAGGTCTTGATGCTACCGAGCACGGACTCGCATCTGCTTACTCAGGCTTCTCGATCATGGACGTTGCAAGTATGGAGATGAGCGTAAACGAGAACACAGACCTTGGAAGTCAGGATTACTTCGAGGCTACAAAGGCTCAGAGAGATGCTTCGGTTCCCGTAGTCGGAAGCGTAAGTCATATAGATACAGGTATTCATAAAGTTGTTATCATCGCTAAACTTGCAAGATATGATGCGCTTCGTAAGGCTATGAACGATCTGGGCGTAACCGGAATGACTGTTACTCAGGTTATGGGATGCGGAATCCAGAAGGGCGCCGGAGAGTACTACAGAGGAGTCGAGACAGATGCAACCCTTCTTCCCAAGGTTAAGGTTGAGGTTGTTGTCAGCAAGATCCCTGTTGAAAGCGTGATCGAGGCAGCCAAGAAAACTCTTTACTCCGGACATATCGGAGACGGCAAGATCTTTGTTTACAGCGTAGATAAGGTAGTAAAGATAAGAACCGGTGAGGAAGATTATTTAGCACTTCAGGACGTTGAATAAAAATGAAACGGAGATAAGAAAAATGTGTGCCATATTAACATACACAGGGGATGTGAGCGAAGAGCTTTTTAAGAGCATGCTCCAAAAGATGAAAGACAGAGGTCCGGATATGGACCGTATCCTGAAAGGAACAAGAAAAGACGGAAAGAGCTTCTATATGGGATTTAACCGGCTTTCCATCATGGGACTTAATCCAAACGGAATGCAGCCCTTTGTTCACAATAATAATATGGCAATAACCAACGGTGAACTTTACGGATTTGAGTTTTTAAAATCTTATCTTTCTTCTCTCGGAGAAAAATTTGAGAGCGGGAGCGATTGCGAAATATTGCTCCCCCTCTACGAGAGGCTGGGAACAGCGGTATTTAGTCTGCTTGATGCGGAGTTTGCCTGCGTGATATATGATGCGGAAAAAGATGATTTTATCGCGGCGAGAGATCCTATAGGAATCCGCCCTTTGTACTATGGATATGACAGATCGGGGACCATAGTTTTCGCATCGGAGCCGGTAGCACTTGTGGGAGTCTGTGATAGGATCTCGCCCTTTCCCCCCGGACATTATTACGCTGAAGGTAAGTTCGTAAGATACCGCGATATGACTTTGGTAAGTGAAAAGATAGGAGAGTTTTCAAAGTCGGCTGATATTGAGAAGGTTTGTGAAGGGATTCACGATAGACTTATACGCGGCGTGGAAAAGAGATTAAACTCCGACGCGCCGGTAGGATTTTTACTTTCGGGAGGACTTGATTCTTCCCTTGTTTGCGGCATAGCCGCCGCAAGAAGCGAAAAGCCAATAGAGACTTTTGCAATCGGAATGGATATAGATGCCATCGATCTTAAATACGCAAGGATCGTTGCAGAGTATATCGGAAGCAACCACCATGAGGTCATCATCTCGAAAAAGGATGTGTGTGACGCCTTGGAGACGGTTATAAAAGCTCTCGGAACTTACGACATTACAACAGTAAGAGCTTCCATCGGAATGTATCTTCTTTGCAAATGGATAAGGGCAAACACAGATATCAAGGTAGTCCTTACGGGTGAGATTTCGGATGAGCTTTTCGGATATAAGTACACGGATTTCGCTCCCGGCGCCGAAGCTTTCCAGGAAGAAGCGGCAAAGAGGATAAGAGAGCTTCATATGTACGATGTCTTAAGGGCGGACAGGTGCATCAGTGCCAACAGCTTAGAGGCGAGAGTACCCTTTGGTGATCTTGATTTTGTCTCTTACGTGATGAGCATCGATCCAGAGAGAAAGTTAAATACTTACGGTATCGGAAAGTATCTTTTAAGACATGCATTTGAAAAAGATGAGTTTATTCCGGAAAGCATCTTGATGCGTGAGAAAGCTGCTTTTTCTGACGCTGTGGGGCATTCGCTCCGCGACGATTTAATAGAACTTGCTGAAAATACATACACTGACGCTTCTTACGAAGAGGGAATTAAAAAGTACGATCATTCAAGACCTTTTACGAAGGAATCGTTACTTTACAGAGATATTTTTGAAAAGTATTATCCCGGCCAGTCACATATGGTAGTTGATTTCTGGATGCCCAATAAGGAGTGGGAAGGATGTAATGTGAACGATCCTTCCGCCAGGGTTTTATCCAACTACGGGGCGTCGGGTGTGTAATCCTTTTAGATATTCATTCGAGTGACGCTGCTTTGCATATATATGTCCTACGAGCACCGCCTCTCGGCTATGAAGTCCTCGTGGCAGCGGTACTAGACTCATACTTCGCTAATGCTCGTATTCGTCAAGTGCCGGCCTCGGACACATTGCTCTTAAGGACACATATATGTAAAGCAGCTGTGAAGAAAGAGAATTTATAGATAAAAGAAAAAAATACACAGACCCGAAGATAGAAGATAAAAGAAAAATAAGATAAAAGCAAAAGCAAAAGCAAAAACAAAAACAAAAGCAAAAGCAAAAAACAAAAACAAAAGCAAAAACAAAAAGAGAATAATCATCTTAGATATAAATATTACACACCAGGAGGAAAAGGAAATGGAAAAAGGACAGCACATTACAGACATCTACGGACAGCTTGTTTTTAATGACAAGGTGATGAGGGCGCGTCTCCCCAAGGATGTATATAAGGCAGTTAAAAAGACTATAGAAAGCGGAACGCATCTTGAACTTGATGTTGCGAATTCGGTAGCTGCAGCTATGAAGGAATGGGCGGTAGAACACGGAGCAACACATTTTACCCATTGGTTCCAGCCGATGACAGGTCTTACGGCAGAAAAGCATGACAGTTTCTTAAATCCCGAAAAGGACGGAACTGTTATTCTGGAGTTTTCCGGAAAGGAACTCGTTAAGGGAGAGCCTGATGCGTCAAGCTTCCCTTCAGGCGGCCTTAGGGCTACCTTCGAAGCAAGAGGATATACAGCATGGGATCCTTCTTCTCCTGCATTCATTAAAGACGGATCGCTGTATATTCCAACCGCTTTTTGTTCATACACAGGAGAAGCGCTTGATAAAAAGACTCCTTTACTTCGCTCTATGGAGGCTCTTTCAAGAGAGGCGGTAAAGGTTCTTAAACTTCTCGGACATGAAGAAGTAACAAGAGTAGATACAACCATTGGTTCGGAACAGGAGTACTTCCTTATCGACAAGGAAATGTATAAACAAAGAAAGGACCTTCTGCTTTGCGGAAGAACTCTTCTCGGAGCACCCGCGCCAAAAGGACAGGAGATGGAGGATCATTACTTCGGTGTTCTTAAGCCGAAGGTTTCGGAGTTTATGCATGATCTTGACGAGGAGCTTTGGAAGCTGGGTATCCCCGCTAAAACGAAGCATAACGAGGTTGCGCCGGCACAGCACGAGCTTGCACCAGTATTCGAGACCGCAAACGTTGCCGTAGACCACAACCAGCTTACGATGGAGGTTATGAAGAAGGTGGCGGATAAGCGTGGCTTTGCATGTCTGCTTCACGAAAAGCCCTTCGCAGGCGTAAACGGATCCGGTAAGCACAACAACTGGTCGATCCAGACTGATACAGGTATCAATCTTTTAAATCCCGGAAAGCATCCCGCAGAGAATACGGAATTCCTTCTTTTCCTTATGGCTGTTATTTCGGCGGTTGACAAGTATGCGGATATCTTAAGAGTATCTGTTGCCTCCGCCGGAAACGACCACAGACTCGGAGCTAACGAGGCACCGCCCGCTATCGTTTCGGTATTTGTGGGAGATGAGCTTCAGGCAATACTCGATTCCATCGAGCAGGGCAAGGAGTTTACCGAGAGCGGAAAGGTACAGATGGAGATGGGCGCAGAGGTGCTTCCCCATATTCAGAAAGATACCACAGACAGAAACCGGACATCACCCTTTGCATTTACCGGAAATAAATTTGAGTTCCGCATGCCCGGTTCAGCAGTATCGGTTGCCAACGCAAATATTGTTCTTAACACCGCTGTTGCAGAAACCCTTGAGGAGATCTACGAATCCCTTAAGGATGTTTCAAAGGAAGATATTCCTTCGGCCGTAAAGGAACTTACAAAGTCACTTTTAGAGGAACATAAGAGAGTTATCTTTAACGGAAACGGCTATACCGATGAGTGGGTAGTTGAAGCCGAAAAAAGAGGACTTGATAACTTAAAGAGTCTCCCCGACGCAATGCCCAGATGGATCTCCGAAAAAAGCATTGAGCTTTTTACAAAGCATAAGATCTTTACCAAAGAAGAGATCCTCTCGAGATACGAGATCTTACTTGAGAACTATTCAAAGACCCGCCACATTGAGTCTTTAACATTACAGGAGATGGTAAGAAAAGATTTTCTCGAGGGACTTATCACTTACCAGAGCGATGTGCTTGACGAAGCTCTTAAGAAAAAGAGTATTCTTCCCGACTCCGCATGCAGTCTCGAAACCCACGTTGCTTCTAAGCTCGACTGTATATCCTCAAAGATCGTAAAGGCTCTTGATAAGCTTAGCGAAGATACTGCTGAGGCGGAGAAAAACACGGACGCACTTTCCTGCGCAAAGTTCTATCAGGAGACAGTCCTTGCCGATATGGAAGTTTTAAGATCCTATGTTGATGTAGCAGAGAGTATGATACCCGAAAGCTATCTTCCTTACCCTACCTACGGCGAGCTTCTTTTCTCTTTAAGATAAGCCGGGAGCATACTTAAAACAAAAACGAACCAGAGGTTAAAAATGAGCAATCAAGATACTACACAGATAAATTATGATTTGGAGCGCGACGCCTGCGGAATAGGCATGATCGTCAATATAAACGGTATTGGTGATTACCGCGTACTTGACGATGCGCTTACTATAGTGGAAAAGCTTGAGCACCGCGCGGGAAAAGATGCGACCGGTGAGGTCGGCGACGGTGTAGGAATCCTCCTTCAGATATCCCATAGCTTTTTCAAGAAAGCTGCAAAAAGCGCCGGTATCCAGATCGGGGAGCGGGGCGATTACGGAGTCGGAATGTTTTTCCTTCCCGGGGATGCTTTAAAGAGGACCTTCGCTAAAAGAATGCTTGAAGTGATACTCGAAAAAGAAGGTCTTCCCTTCCTCGGCTGGAGAGATGTGCCCGTACGCCCCGAAATTCTCGGTAAAAAAGCGGCTGACTGTATGCCTTATATAGCCCAGTGCTTTGTGAAAAGGCCCGAGGATACCGAGAGAGGATACGAATTTGACAGACGGCTTTATGTGGTCAGAAGAGAGTTTGAACAAAGCTCCGAGGATACCTATATTTGCTCATTTTCCTCAAGAACCATTGTTTATAAAGGTATGTTTCTTGTAGGCCAGCTGCGTGCCTTTTATGACGATTTAAGAAGCAAGGATTATAAGAGCGCCATTGCTCTTGTGCATTCAAGATTCTCTACAAATACGACTCCTTCATGGAACCGCGCTCATCCCTATCGTATGATCGCACATAACGGTGAGATCAATACCATAAGGGGTAATGCGGATCGTATGCTTGCAAGGCAGGAGACTATGACTCCGGACTTTGATGAGAATGACAGGGATAAGATATTCCCCGTGATCTCAAGTTCCGGATCCGATTCCGCTATGCTTGATAATACGCTGGAGTTTCTCTATATGAACGGCATGGATCTTCCTCTTGCGATGATGATGCTTGTTCCGGAACCCTGGAAGCATAACGGATTTATGAAGCAGGAGAGGAAGGACTTTTATCATTACTACGCTACGATGATGGAGCCCTGGGACGGACCCGCTGCAATACTGTTCACCGATGGTGATATTGTTGGTGCAACGCTTGACAGAAACGGACTAAGGCCTTCAAGATATTACGTTACCGATGACGGAAGGCTTATCCTAAGCTCCGAGGTAGGAGTGCTTGATATTGAGCCGGAACATATAGTTAAAAAATCAAGGCTTTCTCCCGGAAGGATCCTTCTTGTTGATACGAAGAAAAAGCGTATCATCTCAGATGAGGAGTGCAAGGAGTATTACGCTACGAGAAAGCCATATGGAGAGTGGCTTGACCAGAGCCTTTTAAAGCTAAAGAGCCTCTCTATTCCAAACAAAAAGGTACCTGTTCATACGCAGAAGATGCGTGACAGACTGTATAAGGTTTTCGGATACAATTATGAGGATGTCAAGGTGCAGATCCTTCCTATGGCTGAAAACGGCGTAGAGCCTACGGCTTCCATGGGACATGATGTGCCCCTTGCCATGCTCTCAAATATGCACCCTTCTTTATTCCATTACTTTAAGCAGCAGTTTGCCCAGGTTACAAATCCGCCTATCGACTCTTTAAGAGAGAAGGTTGTTACGGATACTACCGTTTATATAGGATCCGATGGTGATCTTTTAAAGGAAAAAAGCTCCAACTGCCGCGTACTTGAAATCGAGCACCCCATCCTTACGGGAGTCGATCTTATGAAGATTAAGACTCTCGACAGGGAGGGATTTAAGCCCGAGGTTATCTCACTTTTATATTACAAAAACACTTCCCTTGAGAAAGCTCTTGAACAGCTTAACGTGGCTGTGGACAGAGCGGCTCTCCTTGGAAAGAACATCCTTATACTTTCCGACAGAGGGGTGGACGAAAACCATGTACCAATTCCATCGCTTCTTGCGGTATCCTCTGTTGAGCAGCATCTTGTACGCACAAGAAAGCGTACCGCCGTTTCCATCATCTTAGAGAGCGGTGAAGTAAGGGACGTGCATCAGTGTGCGGCGCTTATGGGATACGGTGTGAGAGCTATTCACCCATACCTCGCCCACGAATGCATCGGAGAGCTTATAGAGCTTGGACTCCTTGATAAGGATTTTGGAGCGGCAGTAGACGATTATAACAAGGCGCTTCTCGGAGGCGTCGTAAAGATTGCTGCAAAGATGGGTATCTCCACCTTGCAGTCCTATCAGTCCGCAAGGATTTTCGAGGCTGTAGGCCTATCAAAGGAAATGATAGACAGGTACTTTACGGGTACTGTCTGCCATGTTGGCGGAGTCGGCATCAAAGAGATTTCTGAGGACGTCATCTACAGACACGACAAGGCCTTTGATCCCCTGGGACTTCCTGTTGATGCAAGCCTTGATTCCGTGGGATTCCACGGCCTTCGGAGCGGAGAGGACAAGGAAAACCACCTCTACAGCCCCGAGATAATCGTAACGCTCCAGCAGTCTGTAAGGAGCGGAGATTACGGAAAGTTCCGTGAGTATACGGATATGGTGGACGATGAAAAGTATCCTCATACCTTAAGGAGTCTTTTTGAGATCGTTCCTGCCGGAAAGCCGATTCCTATCGAAGAAGTTGAGAGCGAGGAATCTATAGTAAAGAGATTCCAAAGCGGAGCAATGAGTTACGGCTCCCTTTCGCAGGAGGCCCACGAATGCCTCGCGGAAGCGATGAACAGACTTGGAGGCAAGTCCAATACAGGTGAAGGCGGCGAGCTTTCGTCAAGATTCGGAACAATCAAAAACAGCGCTGTTAAGCAGGTAGCTTCCGGCAGATTCGGTGTTACCAGCGAGTACTTAACGAGCGCGAAAGAGATACAGATAAAAATGGCACAGGGGGCTAAGCCCGGTGAAGGCGGACATCTTCCCGGAAAGAAGGTTTACCCCTGGGTTGCAACTACGCGTTTTTCAACTCCGGGAGTTGCGCTGATATCGCCGCCTCCTCATCATGACATCTACTCCATCGAAGACCTTGCACAGCTTATATATGACCTGAAAAATGCCAACAGGGACGCGAGAATCTCGGTTAAACTTGTTTCCGAAGCCGGTGTCGGAACAATAGCAAGCGGTGTTGCAAAGGCGGGAGCCGATGTCATCCTGATCTCCGGATATGACGGAGGAACCGGAGCAGCGCCGATCTCATCCATCCACCATGCAGGTCTTCCCTGGGAAGTCGGACTCTCCGAGGCCCACAAGTGTCTTGTGGAAAACGGCTTGAGAGACAGAGTTATCTTAGAGACGGACGGAAAACTGATGAGCGGCAGGGATGTTGCTATCGCGGCCCTTCTCGGAGCCGAGGAGTTCGGATTTGCCACAGCACCCCTTGTCTGTATGGGATGCATGATGATGAGGGTTTGCTCTAAGGATACCTGTCCCGCAGGCATCGCTACCCAAAATGCGGAGCTTCGTAAGCGCTTTGCGGGTAAGCCGGAGCATGTTATGAATTTTATGCTCTTTATCGCAAGACAGCTGCGTGAGATCATGGCGGAAAACGGCTTTAAGAGCCTAGGCGAGATGGTCGGAAGAAGTGACCTTCTTAAAAAGAAGGAGGCACACGCTTCCGAAAGAGCCGGACTTATCGATCTGTCTTATATCCTTAAGGATGAGAACCTTCCGAGGGATGAAAAGGGAAACATCATCCCGGTTCACTTCGGGGGAGAAAGAGTCGATCCTTTGGGACTTGAAAAGAGCAAGGATGTTACCATCCTTCTTCCGGCCTTTAAGGATGTGTATAAAGGAAAATCGAAGAAAAAGAGCGTTGATGTCAGCGTAAGCAGCACCGACAGAAGCTTTGGAACAATTCTTGGAAGCGAAGTGACAAAAGCTCTCGGAAACAATCTGCCTGAGGATTCAATACTTATTAATGCCTGCGGCGGAGGCGGCCAGAGCTTTGGCGCTTTCCTGCCAAAGGGCATAACAATAAGGCTTTCCGGAGATGCCAATGACGGCTTCGGAAAAGGTCTATCCGGCGGAAAGCTTATAGTAACGCCGCCAGGGAAATCAACCTTTGAGCCCGGTGAAAATGTTATTGTCGGTAACGTGGCTCTTTACGGAGCTACCGCAGGAAAGGCATATTTTTGCGGGGTAGCGGGAGAGAGATTCTGCGTAAGAAATTCCGGAGCTTTGGCAGTATCGGAAGGATGCGGAGACCACGGCCTTGAATATATGACGGGAGGTAAAGCCGTAATATTAGGGCCTACGGGCAAGAACTTTGCCGCAGGTATGAGCGGAGGAATCGCTTACGTTTTAGACAGGGAGCACACCCTGTACCTTCGAACAAATAAGGATATGGTTTCTCTTTCAGAGATTACGGAAAAGTACGATATTTTAGAGCTTGAGGATATATTAAAGGATTACTATAAGGAAACGGGGTCGAAGCTTGCAAAGGAAATACTTGAAAACTTTGAAGGCTATTTGCCCGACTTTAAGAAGGTAATTCCCAACGATTATTTCAGGATGCAGACTCTTATAGGTAAAAACGAAGAGCAGGGAATCCCATACGAAAAGGCTGTTTTGGAAGCATTTGAGGAGATGTGTAAAAATGGGTAAACTAACAGGATTTATGGAAGTAAAAAGAAATAACAATCCAATGGTTACTTGCGAAGAGCGCATAAAGAACTTTTCGGAGTTTTACATCAGTTTACCCGAAAAGGACAGAAGGGAGCAGGCCTCTAAATGTATGGACTGCGGAGTCCCTTTTTGCCAGTCGGCTATGAAGCTTAGCGGTATGGTGGTAGGGTGCCCTCTTCACAATCTTATCCCGGAGTGGAATGACGAGATTTACAAAGGTCATGAAAAGCACGCCTTCGAGAGACTTATAAAGACAAACAACTTCCCGGAGTTTACCGGAAGAGTTTGCCCCGCTCTTTGTGAAAAAGCCTGTATGTGCGGGCAGTGGGGAGAATCCGTAACAGTCCATGACAATGAGAAATACCTGATTGAAACCGCGTACGAAAGGGGTTATATGAAGCCCAATCCTCCGGCTAAAAGAAGCGGGAAAAAGGTAGCCGTTATAGGAAGCGGCCCCTCCGGTCTTGCTGTGGCAGCAGAGTTAAACCACAGAGGTCATCTTGTTACCGTATTTGAAAGGGAGAATCGGATAGGCGGACTCTTAATGTACGGAATCCCAAATATGAAGCTTGATAAAAAGGTCATCTTCCGAAGACAAAAGCTTATGGAAGAGGAAGGGATCGTTTTTAAGACAGGTGAAAATATTGATTCCGCGGAAAAGGTTAAAAAGCTTAAGGATGAGTTTGATGCCATAGTCCTTTGCTGCGGCGCCAAGAAGGCAAGAAGTTTGCCGGCAGCCTGCCAAAAAGAAGGTAAGCAAAATGAGAATAAACTGATCCCCGGAGCATATATGGCGGTAGACTTTTTAGCAAGCGCCACGAAAGACGTCTTAAAAGCTGTTGATACAGAAAAGAAGAATACTCTATCTGAAGAAGGTGAAAGCAGAATAACCGACGGCAATACCAACTTTAAGATATCCGCGGCGGGAAAACATGTTGTTGTGGTCGGCGGAGGAGATACGGGAAATGACTGTATCGGAACCGTTATAAGACAGGGGTGTAAATCGGTAACGGCTCTTGAGATGATGCCAAAGCCCCCGTTAGAAAGAGCTGCAAACAATCCATGGCCCGAATGGCCGAAGGTTTTAAAGACCGATTACGGACATGAAGAGGCAATATATAAATTCGGAAAAGACCCCAGAGTTTTTGAGACAACGGTTAAAAAGGTGAACACCGGCAAGAAGGGTGAGATAAAGAGTATTGTAACCGTTGGTTTAAAATGGGAAGGGGGAAAGTTTACGGAAAATTCCGGAAGCGAAAAAGAGATTCCCTGTGATATGCTTCTTATCGCGGCGGGATTTGTAGGATGCGAGGACTATACCGCGGAAAGCTTCGGAGTCAGGCTTACGGGCCGGGGAGTTGTTGAAACCCCCGAAGGAGACTACGCGACTTCCGTCCCCGGCATATTTACCGCAGGGGATATGAGAAGGGGGCAGTCTTTGGTTGTCTGGGCAATTGCGGAAGGAAGAATGTGTGCAAAGCAGGTAGACAAATACCTGATAGGATATTAACAAATAAAGGGCAGACCCCGGCTTTTTAGCCGGGGTATTTCCCGTTTAAATATATTTAAGGAGTATGTACTAAAATGGATGAATTAAGAGAAGAATGCGGAGTATTCGGTATATGGTCACCGGAAAAAGAGGCGCTTCCCTATACTGTAGCCACAGGTCTTACAGCCCTGCAGCACAGAGGACAGGAAGCAGCGGGAATGGCTGTAAATGAGGACAGAAATATCCGCTATCATAAAGCCCCCGGGCTTGTGGGAGATGTCTTTTCACATCAGGTTTTGGAGGAGCTGGGGAGCGGACAAATCGCGGTAGGACATGTAAGATACGCTACATGCGGCGGCGGAAGCGCGCTAAACGCCCAACCGATGGTTGTACGTCATGTAAAGGGACAGCTTGCTCTTTGCCATAACGGAAATCTTACCAATTCTTCAAAGCTTAGAAGGGAACTTGAACTTAAGGGATGTATTTTCCAGACAACATCGGATACGGAGGTTATATCCTATATCATTACAAGAAAAAGACTTGAAAAGCCCTCTATAGAAACGGCTCTTGAAGCGGCGATGGAAGAGATAAAGGGAGCATATTCACTTGTCCTTACTTCCCCGACAAAGCTCATGGCCTGCAGAGATCCTTTTGGAATGCGTCCGCTTGTGTACGGAAAGACCGATGACGGAAAGATTGTTTTTGCCTCTGAAAGCTGCGCTCTGACTGCAGTGGGGGCACATATTATAAGAGACGTTAAGCCCGGAGAGATTATAGTTGTGGATGCGGACGGTGTAAGGAGCATCGAGACCCATTGCAACAAAGAAAAGAGGAAATTCTGCGTATTTGAGTACATATACTTTTCGAGACCTGATTCTGTTATTGAAGGGGAGAGCGCACATGAAGCGAGAGTAAGGGCGGGAAAGTATCTTGCGAAGAGTCACCCCGCAAATGCGGATATAGTTATCGGAGTTCCCGATTCGGGTCTGGATGCGGCTCTTGGATTTTCGATGGAGTCGGGAATACCCTACGGCATCGGACTTATAAAGAATAAATATATCGGCAGGACCTTTATAGCTCCGGGACAAACCTACAGAGAAAATCTTGTAGCACAGAAAATGGGTCCCATAGAATCAGTCTTAAGGGGAAAGAGTGTCGTACTTGTAGATGACTCTATCGTAAGAGGAACAACAAGTGAGCGTATTGTAGCTATGATACGAAAGGCAGGAGCAAGTAAGGTTCATATGAGGATCTCATCACCGCCCTTTTTAAATCCCTGTTACTACGGAACGGATGTTGATTCAAGAGAAAACCTTATCGCGGTTCACCATACAAATGATGAGATCTGTAAGATGATAGGAGCGGATTCCCTTGGATTTTTATCACCAATGGATGCCCGTAATCTGACCGGTACCGATCCTGAGAGCTTTTGCGCAGCCTGCTTTGACGGTTTGTATCCGATAGAAAAAGAAGAATAGATAAATTTTTTCATTTAGGCGGTTTTTCGATAAACCGCCTTGACTTTACCCGAAGGTTAGTGTATCCTAACTATCGTGTTAGGAAAAACTAACAAGAGATTTAAGAAACCAATTATCACTTAATAGAAGTCTATTACAGATGACCGTCGGTGCTTAATATTGCTTATTTCTTTATATACATAGTTTTCTTCTCAAAAGGGCACTTCACTTTGTGGAGTGCTTTTTTGAGGGGAAAATTTGGCATTTATCGCATACCATATCGGACTTCTTATCTGGCCGGTATAATTACTTCTCTTCGATAAGAGCTCTTACAAATTCATAAACTCTTCTTGAGGAGGAGATATAAAGCTTTTCCTCGGTGGTATGAATATCTTTCATATCGGGGCCGATGGAAACGCAGTCAAGATCCTTTATCTTGTTTCCGAGGAGTCCGCATTCGAGACCTGCATGTATTGCCTTGAGTGCGGGCTTTTTGCCGTACATTTTTTCAAAGAGACCCATCATCTTTTCTCTTAAAGGAGAGTCTGCTCTGTAAGCCCAACCGGGGTAATTGCCGCTTGTTACGGTCTTACCGCCGAAGGTTTTTGCAAGAAGGACGGTCTTTTCGGTAAGCTCATTCTTTGCGCTCTCTACGCTGCTTCTGATAGAAAAGGTTGTGTGAACAACCTGTGCGCCTTCTTTTTCGGTAAGCTCGATGATGCCAAGGTTAAGGGAAGTCTCAACAAGTCCCTCGATATCTCCGCTCATAGTCTGAACTCCGTTAGGGCAGGTAAAGATAAACTTTAAAGCGCCCTGCGCATCAAAAAGCTTTGATTTGTCAGAAGGAGATACCTTCTTAACTCTTACGTAAAGTCCGGGATCTTTTGATGCAAATTCCTTTTTTAGATCTGCTTCAAAAGATGAAACATACTTTTCAAAAGCCTCACAGTCTTTTACCGCTACAGTCAGGGTAGTAACTCTGGGGATCGCATTATCCGCAAGGCCGCCCTTTAAAGAAGAGAGATATACTTTATCATTACCGGACTCTTCGTAGGATACAAGTAGTCTTCCGGTAAGCTTATTTGAGTTTGCTCTGCCTTTAATGATCTCTTCACCGGAATGACCTCCGAGGAGTCCTCCGATCTCTACTTCGTAAAAGCCCAGTCCTTCAGCAGGAACTTGCTTTACCGGGAAGTATGCATTAAGTCTGAGTCCTCCGGCACAGCTTGTAAGGAAGATTCCCTCATCCTCGGAGTCAAGGTTTAAGAGTCTGTTTCCTTTAAGCATAGAAAGGTCGATGCCTGAAGCACCTTCCATACCGGTTTCTTCATTGGTAGTAAATACAACTTCAAGACGAGGGTGCTTTAACGTTTCGTCATCTAAAAGAGCAAGTCCCGAAGCAACGGCGATCCCGTCATCGCCTCCTAAGGAGGTGCCTTCGGCATAGATATAATCTTCCTTTTCGTTTATGGCCACCTTGAGGGGTTCTTTTTTCATATCGATATTAAGCTCCGGCTTATGTACCGCAACCATATCCATATGTCCCTGAATGATAAGAGGGGGCTCGTTTTCGTATCCCGGGGTAGCCTCTTTGATAATGATCACATTTTTAAGATCGTCCTGATAAGTCTCTAAGCCGCGATCTTTGCCAAACTTTGCAAGATAATCGCTGATGGCATCCACGTTGTAGGAGCCGTGAGGGATCTTTGTAAGTTCCTCGAAATAGTAGAAAAGTTTTGATGGTTCAAGATTAGATAAAACGCCCATATTTAAGTCCTTTCAACTGTGTTTCAAAAATTCGTTAAAAAATTATCAAATAAATGACACAGAAAATAAATTTAGTAGTATAATGGTTAATCATACACCAACATTAGGAACAATTCAAACGAGGTTACAGATGATTTTTACCAATAATGCTCTTGGCGTAATCCTTATAGTGGCTGCAGTGCTTATCCTTCTTTGCCTTTTATTTGTTGTTATATTTGCCGTAGGCCTTGCGAGGATGGTTGCCTATCCACATATCATTTCAATCCCTGACGAGATAAAGTACGAAAAAGAAAAGGGGATGTGGAAGGATTTCGATAAGCTTTCAAAAGAGGAGTTTAAGATCGCGTCCTACGACGGATATGAGCTTAACGCAATCTATGTACCTGCGGATAAAGAGAGCGATAAATACGTTATCATATCCCACGGCTACAGCGGCTGCAGATTGGGGAGCGTCAAGTATCTCCATCTTTTCAGGCGCCTTGGTTTTAATGCCGTAATGTACGATGACAGAGGACACGGGGACAATGCAAAAACCTATTGCACTATGGGCTATAGGGAGAGCAGGGACCTTATAAGCGTAATAGATTACGTATACGGAAGATTCGGAGATGATATACTCCTCGGGCTTCACGGAGAGTCCATGGGATCGGGACTTACAAATACCGCTCTCAAGTACTCACCAAAGGTTAGATTTATCGTAAGCGACTGCGGATATGCAGACCTCCCGGAGCTTTTAAAGTATCTTGTAAGTCACAATCTTCATCTGCCCGGATTTTTGGAGAAGGCTGCGGGCATCGCCTCAAAGCTTATTTATAAATACAATTTCAAAGAAGTTAAGCCCATCGAGCAGATAAAAAACAACGAAATCCCCATCTGCTTTTTCCATGGAGAGGATGACGACTTCATCCCTTGCGAGCATGCAAAGAAGATGTATGAGGCGAATAAGGGATACAAGGAGCTTTATATAGTACCCGGAGCCGGACACGCTATGTGCGTTATTACTGATGAGGAAGCTTATTTTTCCAATGTTAAAGGCTTTTTAAGCCGGATCGGGGTTATTTAGATTTATCCGGGAGTAGGATGCGAAACCGAATATATATGATTTTTTTTGTACTAAGGAAGAGAGACTATGTTTGCTGATGAAAATGTTATCAGAGTAAAGCACGAAATCCTCGAAGAGGTTGCAAAGCTTGCCTTCGCAGGTGAGCTTGAAGAGAAAAAGAAAGACCTTCCCTACAAGCTGCACAAGGGACCTAAGCCCCAGTACAGATGCTGCATCTACAGGGAAAGAGAGATTACAAGAGAGAGAATTGAACTCGCCATCGGAAGGACTCTGTCCGGAAACAGCGAGAAAAATATAATCCAGGTTATAAGATCGGCCTGTGAGGACTGTCCGATCTCCAGCTATACCGTTACGGAAAACTGCCAGAACTGTATGGGTAAGGCCTGCGTCAACGCCTGCAGATTCGGCGCCGTTGAGCCGGGAAGAGATCGTTCACATATCGATGCACAGAAATGCAAGGAATGCGGAAGATGTGCTGAGGCCTGCCCTTACAACGCTATTGCGCACCTTGTAAGACCCTGCAAGAATTCATGTCCCGTTGGTGCGATCAGTTATGATGAGGACGGTATTTCCGTTATAGACGAAAGCAAGTGTATCAGATGCGGAAAGTGTATCCACAGCTGCCCCTTCGGCGCTATCGGATCAAAGACCTTTATAGTACCGGTTATTGAAGCACTAAAGTCGGATAAGAAAGTTTACGCTATCGTAGCACCTGCTTCGGAAGGAATGTTTGGACCCGACAGAGGCTTTGCAAGCTGGGAAAAGGCGATGAAGGAAATTGGCTTTGACGGCTTTTTTGAGGTTGGGATCGGAGCTGATATGACGGCCTATGCAGAGGCGAAAGAGTGGTTAGAGGCCGTAAAAGAGGGAAAGAATAAGGTAACCAGCTGCTGCCCTGCTTTTGTTAATTTTATAAAGAGACATTTCACGGATCTCGAGGGGCTGATCTCCAATACGGTAAGCCCTATGTGCGCTACATCAAGGATGATAAAAAGAGATCATCCCGGTGCGGTGGTGGTATTTATCGGACCTTGCATCGCCAAAAAGTCAGAGATAGTTGACGAAAATATCGAGGGTAATGCCGATTACGTTCTCACATACAGTGAGATCCGTGCTATAATGCGAGCTAAAGGAGTAAGGCTTGAGCCATGTGACAATCCTTATAACCAGCAGGCTTCCGTTTACGGAAAGAGATTCGGAAATGCGGGAGGCGTTACTGCGGCAGTACTTGAGAGCATGAAAGAGATGGGATGCGAAGAGACTCCCCCGGTATACAAGGCCGACGGAATCTTAGAATGCAAGAAGGCCCTTCTTTTAATGAGAGCCGGAAAGCTTCCGGAGAACTTTATCGAGGGAATGGTGTGCGAGGGAGGCTGCGTAGGCGGCCCCAGCGCGTACAGCAAGGAGGTCTCCGCCAAGAGATACAGAGACGATATGCTCTCGAAGGCAGACGACAGGAAAATCAGTGACAACATTGGGAATTACTCTGCCTCAGATATTCATATGGAAAAAGTATGATACAGCTTTGCTGTATATATAAAAGAAAACAGAAAGAAGGACGGAAAGATGAAAAAAAGCTTTTTTGGCAGAGTTCTTTCGGCAGTGATGGCACTGACCCTTGCGGGAAGTATACTTACCGGCTGCGGAGCTTCCAAGGATGAGACATTGGTCAAGGTCGGAGCTATGAGCGGACCTACCGCTATGAGTATGGTAAAGATCATGGAAGATTCCTCAAACGGACAGTCATTGTGCAATTATGAGTTTGACGAGCTGGCTACGGATGCGTCGGCATTTGTCGCTCCGATCGCAAAGGGAGAGCTTGATATAGCCTGCATCCCCTCAAACCTTGCCTCAGTTATTTACAACAAGACCGAGGGAGGAGTTGTGGTACTTGCCACATGTAATCTTGGTGTGCTTAATGTAGTAGCCAAAGATGACAGTATCGCTGCAGTTTCAGATCTTGCCGGAAAGAAGATTTATATGACCGGAGAGGGCGCCGTGCCCGAGTTTACCGTAAGATATATCCTTTCCAAGAACGGACTGGATTTTGACAAGGATATTGAGGTAATCTGGTGCGCTGATACAACCGAGGCTCTTTCATATATCAAGGCAGATGAAGCTGCAGTAGCTGTTCTTCCTCAGCCCTTTGTTACCGCCGCCTGTGCTCAGGTAGAGGGACTTAAGCCTGTGATAGATCTTAATGACGCATGGAGCGAGGCTTCCGAAGGCGGAAATATTGTTACCGGAGTAGTTTTGGCAAGAAAAGAATTCGTAGAAAGCCATCCAAAGGTTATAGAGAATTTCCTTAAGGAGTATGAGCTTTCAGTTGCCTTCGCAAATGAAAAAACAGAGGAGGCAGCGGCTCTTATCGAAAAGTACGGCATCGTCGCAAAGGCAGCCATAGCGCAGAAAGCACTTCCGGGATGCAACTTGACCTGCAAGACGGGGGATGAGCTTAAGACTTATCTTGAAGGATATTTAAGCGCTCTTTACGAATTAAACCCCGCAAGTGTCGGCGGACAGCTTCCTGCAGATGATTTCTATTTCAGCAAATAACAGATTATGAAGGACAAGAAAACATCCGAAAAAAAATCTATTCTTTATAAAGCTTTATCAATAGCCACCGCGCTGCTTCTCTGGCAGCTGGTGGCGCTTTTGGTGGATAGCGATATTCTACTTGTGGGCCCATGGCAGGTTATAACTAGGCTTGTTTTCATTTGGCGTGAAGACGGTTTTTTAACTGCTGTGGGCTTTAGCTTACTCCATATATTCGGAGGTTTTTTACTTGGCATTGTATTAGGACTTATCCTTGCCTGCCTTGCCGCAAGATATAAAGCCGTAAAGATTTTCTTATGGCCCTATATGGCCTGCATAAAATCAGTGCCTGTTGCTTCTTTTGTTGTCATCTGTCTGGTATGGCTCTCGCCTGCGAGGCTTTCTGTATTTATATCCTTTTTGATCGTTCTTCCCATCATGTACCAAAATACGCTTACTGCAATAGAGGGACTTGATAAGTCTCTTACGGATCTGGCAAAGCTTGAAAAATTATCTTATCCGAGGGCACTTAAGGAAATCTTTCTTCCGAGTATCGCTCCTCAGATAAAGTCAAGCACCTCACTATGCGCGGGAATAGCATGGAAGGCGGGAATTGCCGCAGAGGTGATCGGAACGCCGCATTTTTCCATTGGCCGAAAGCTCTATCTTGCAAAGACCTATCTTGCGACGGACGATCTTCTTGCATGGACGGTTATAGTCGTACTTGTGAGCATACTTTTTGAGAAACTATTTGTACTTGTCATAGGGAAGATTTTGGGGGAGTCTGATTGAGATAAAGGCAAATGCATGGTATTATAAAAAGCAGGTGGAAGTAAACATGTATGAGACGATAAAAGATTTAGTGCTGATAAATTTCATACCTATTTGTACACTTATTTTTTTATTTGTGACGCTGAGACTTAACGATGCATATGAGCGAGACGTATCAAGGCTGTTTTATCCGGTCCTGATCAGTATAGCTTTGCTCCTTGTTATAGACAACATGGACTACCAGCTTACTGTGATAAAATACGGTAACCTTTTCCATGCGATCGTTGTTTTTCTGGGCTACAATTTAAGGATCAGGATACTTGTGAGACTTATGGAAATAGCTATGAGGGACCGCAAGGTGTATAGGACCAATTTCCTGGGAGACTGGAGAAAGATGATTCTTCAGGTTCCTTTTCTTGTTGCGTTCTTTATTACGGTTACTTCCTTCTTCTCACAGTGGGTCTTCTGGTATGACGAAGATGGCGCTTTTCGCCGGGGACCTCTTAGCTACACACCTCATATAGTCAGCATTATCTACGGATTGATTATTATTGTTTACTCCATCAGGATATGGGTAAAGAACAGGCGCGTATCGGAAGCCGTGATCCTTATTATCACCACGATCCTTGCCGTCGGAGCGACTGCGATTGAAACTGTGTTCGGAGTCTGGGGCATACTTGTTTCCTTTATGTCGCTAGCCACCGTATTTTACTACCTGTGTATCCATACCGAATACTTTAAATATGATCTTCTTACCGGAGCTTTTAACCGTACGATCTTTAAGGCTGATCTTAAAAAGGCAAGAAGCAAGGGAAGATGCGCTGTTTTGTCCATCGACCTTAACGACCTTAAAAAGATAAACGACAATAAGGGCCATCTGGCCGGAGATGAGGCCTTAAAAAAGACCGCGGAGATAATTGTATCAAGCATAGATCCCGGATGCACCTTATACAGAACGGGAGGGGATGAGTTTACTGTTATAGCAAGGGGAGTCGAGGAGAAAGACGTTGAGGATATGATCGCTAAAATGCGTCTTGAAATGATCGGGACGGATTATACATTTGCCATCGGTTACTCTATGTGGGAGAAGGAAACCAGTTTTAACGAAGCATACGCAAAGGCAGACAAAAAAATGTATGAAAACAAGGCCGATATGAAAAAGTCGTCAAGATAAAACAAGATAAAATAAGATAAAAATAAAATAAGAACTTTAAACATATTAAAAAATTGAAAAAATCGGGTATTTATTTCCCGTAAAATACAGACAAAGAGGAGATTTTATGGAAAACTACACTATCAACACCAAATGTGTACAGGCCGGATACAGACCCGGCAACGGAGAGCCCAGACAGATTCCTATAGTTCAGTCAACAACGTTTAAATATGACACCAGCGAAGATATGGGTAAGCTTTTTGACTTAGAGGCCAGCGGATATTTCTACACCAGGCTTCAAAACCCCACCAATGACTATGTTGCGGCAAAGATCGCAGCTCTTGAAGGCGGCACTGCTGCGATGCTTACTTCATCCGGACAGGCGGCAAACTTTTTTGCCCTCTTTAATATCTGTGAATGCGGAAGCCACATCGTAGCATCTTCATCAATCTACGGAGGAACCTTTAATCTTATCTCTGTTACTATGGCAAAGATGGGAATCGAAGTTACCTTCGTAAGCCCTACAGCTTCCGAAGAGGAGCTTAACGCGGCATTTAGGGACAATACAAGAGCCGTTTTCGGAGAGACTATCGCAAACCCCGCTCTTACTGTACTTGATATTGAGAAGTTTGCAAAGGCTGCACATGCACATGGCGTACCTCTTATTGTAGACAATACATTCCCCACTCCCGTAAACTGCAGACCTATCGAGTGGGGAGCTGATATCGTTACACATTCAACAACAAAGTATATGGACGGACACGGCGCCGCTGTAGGCGGAGCTATCGTAGATTCCGGAAAGTTTGACTGGATGGCACATGCCGACAAGTTCCCCGGACTTTGCACTCCCGACGAATCTTACCACGGGATCACATACGCGGAGAAGTTCGGTAAAGAAGGAGCCTTCATCACAAAGGCTACAGCACAGCTTATGAGAGACTTTGGATCCATCCAGTCTCCTCAGCATGCATTTATCTTAAATCTCGGACTTGAGTCACTTCACGTTCGTATGCCCAGACATGTTGAAAACGGACAGGCTGTTGCGGAGTTCCTTGAAAAGCATCCTAAAGTTGTAAAGGTCAACTATCCCGGACTTAAGTCAGATCCTTATTACGAGCTTGGACAGAAATATCTTCCTAACGGCGGATGCGGCGTAGTAAGCTTTGAACTTAAGGGCGGAAGAGATGCGGCACAGAAATTCATGAAAGGGCTGAAGTTAGCGGCAATCGAGACACATGTTGCTGATGCAAGAACCTGTTGCCTCAATCCCGCAACCTCTACCCACAGACAGATGAGCGATGAGCAGCTCGCCCAGGCAGGCATCCCTGCGGGACTTGTAAGAATGTCCTGCGGACTTGAAGATAAAAAGGATCTTATCGCAGATATAGAGAATGCGTTAAATCAGATTTAATACTATAAACGATGTGAGGACAGTTATGATAGATTTCAGTAAATTGGCAGATCCGGAGTTTTTCTCCGAAAACAAGCTTCCGGGGCATTCCGACCATACAACTCTTTTTACGGAAAAGACCGGTGAGGTAATAAGCCTTGACGGCCTTTGGAAGTTTAAGTATTCAAAAAATCCGGATGAAGTATCGGGAGGCTTTTATGCCGAAGGGTATGACACAAGCGGCTGGGATGATATAAGGGTACCGGCTCATATTCAGATGGAAGGGTACGACAAGCCGCAGTATGTCAATCTTCAGTATCCCTTTGACGGAAGAGAAGAATGCGAACCCGGCGAGGTGCCTATGAACTTCAACCCTGTCGGAAGCTATGTAAAATCTATAGGGCTTGATGAAGTGTCCAAAAAGGATACCTTTATCATCTCTTTTGAAGGCGTGGAGAGCGCCTTCGCTCTTTGGGTAAACGGAGAGTATGTAGGCTACAGTGAGGGTTCATTCCTTCCCGCAGAGTTTGATATTTCTTCTTTTGTGAAAAAAGGGGTAAACAAGATAGCTGCCGCTGTATTTAAGTGGAGCGCTTCAAGCTGGGCGGAAGACCAGGACTTTTTCCGGTTTTCAGGTATCTTCAGAAGCGTTAAATTATACAGATATAAAGCTCCTTACGTTATCGACTTAAAGACTGTCTGCACACTTAATTCTAATCTTAAAAAGGGCAAGGTGCAGATAAGCACCATAACCGATGGTGATATAAACACTAAGCTTGAGATCATTAAGATCGGCAGGAGCGACGAGGCTATGCCTTCGGAGAGCTTCCCTGCGTACTGGAAAGCCGACGCCCTCGGAGAAGTTATCTACTCTGAAAAAGTAAAGCTTTCAAAGGGAGAGAATAAATTCGAAGTTCCGGTAGAGAATCCTCTTCTTTGGAGCGCGGAAGAGCCCAATCTTTACAAGGTAAGAGTAGGTGGAGCTGAGACTCTATTCGGATTCAGAAAATTTGAGATAAAAGACGGTGTTATGTACCTTAACGGAAAGCGCATAATCTTTAAGGGCGTTAACCGTCATGAATTCTCCGGCAAAATAGGCAGAGTCCCCGATTTAGAGGAGCTCTGGCAGGATATTGTTACGATGAAAAGACACAATATCAATGCCATCAGAACCTGCCACTATCCCGACAACTCGCCTATATACGAGCTTTGTGACAGACTTGGACTTTATATGATCGATGAGACGGACCTTGAGACTCACGGTATCTGGACGCCTATCATGTGGGGCGGAAAGGATATCGAAAAGGCCATCCCCGGCAATAATCCCAAGTGGAAGGAGATGGTTCTTGACAGAGCCCGCAGAATGTACGAGAGGGATAAAAACCACCCGGCTATACTCCTTTGGTCCTGCGGAAACGAATCCTTCGGCGGAACGAATATAAAAGCTATGGCAGACCTTTTCAGAAAGCTTGATAAGACAAGGTTTGTTCATTACGAGGGAGTATTTAACGACAGAAGAGTATCAGGCATCAGCGATGTTGAAAGCCAGATGTACACTCCTGTTGAGAGGATCAAAGAGTTCCTGAAAAAGGACAGCTCCAAGCCCTTTATTATGTGCGAGTATATGCATGCTATGGGAAATTCCTGCGGTGCGATGCATAAATACACCGAGTACGCAGAAGAAGAGCCTCATTTCCAGGGCGGCTTTATCTGGGACTATATTGACCAGTCATTAAATGCCACCGACCGCTACGGCGTAAAGTTCCAAAAGTACGGCGGCGATTTCGACGACAGACCCTCCGATTACCAGTTTAGCGGAAACGGTATTGTTTACGGTGGCAGCAGGCTTCCTTCGCCCAAGATGCAGGAAGTTAAGTACAACTATAGAAATATTAAGGCTTCCTTTGAGTTTACCCAAAAGGGCGGAAAGACCCTTGCAGATCTTATCGTAAAGAACGGATTTCTTTTTACCGATCTTTCGGATTATGAATGCGTTCTTGAGGTCAGAAAAGACGGCGTAAGAGTAGATGATCTTATACTTGATGTAAACGTCCGTCCCGGAGAAGAGAAGCGTTTTGATAAGGTTTATACGCTTCCGGAGGACGAGGGAGAATATGTATTAACAGCATCCTTCTTTACGAGAAACTGCTACGCATGGGCCGAGAGAGGACACGAAGTCTCCTTCGGACAGGGAGTGTTTGGAGCCTGCGAATGCAAGTATCTTGAAGGAAAGACAAGCGAAGTTATAGGGGGCAAGAAGGCTGTTATCGTAAGGCCGGATACTTTACAGGTTGTTCACGGCGAGTACAATCTTGGCGTTAAGGGCGAGAACTTTACCGCGATCTTTAACTATGGCGATGCCGGCCTTCAGTCCTATACCTATGGCGGAAAAGAGCTCTTTAAGGCTGCCCCTAAGCCGAACTTCTGGAGAGCGCCTATAGACAATGACAATGGAAACAGGATGCCCTTCAGATACTCCCAGTGGAAGGTTGCCAGCCTTTACCAGGTTCGTTCCGATAAGGTTAAGGGACCCAATCCCTTTGTCAAAGAGTTTAAGGACAGGGTTGAGGTTACCTACGAGCTCTGCATGGCAACTGTGCCCGTAAGCTACTCTACATTAAAATATACCGTTTACGGAAACGGTGTTATAAAGACAAATCTCTCCTATAAGCCTGTTAAGGAACTTGGGGATATGCCTGAGTTCGGCGTATGCTTTAAGCTGGATGCGGATTATGACAGGCTTACCTGGTACGGAAACGGGCCTGCGGAGACCTACAGCGACAGACAGATGGGAGCTAAGCTTTCTTTGTTTGACGGCCTTGTAAAGGACCAGATGGCAGCTTATATGGTACCTCAGGAATGCGGAAACCATACAGAAGTCAGATACGCAAAGGTTACTGATGAAAGAGGAAGAGGACTGATGTTTGCTTTTTCCGGAGAGCCTATGAGCTTTTCCGCCCTTCCCTACTCGCCGCACGAGCTGGAAAATGCGACTCATCCCAATGAGCTTCCGCCCGTACACTATACATATGTCAGAGCCGCAAAGGCTCAGATGGGTGTCGGGGGAGATGACAGCTGGGGAGCAAAGGTTCATCCCGAGTACCTCATAGATGTAAAAAAGAAATTAGAATTTGAGTTTTGTTTTAAGGGAATCTGATAAGCCTGAAATGTTCTGAAAATGCACTGAAATCCGGAGGTGTATATGAAAGTCTCTGAAAGGTTTTTTGTACTTTTAAAAAAACGGAATCTCATGGCGGCGCTTATTTGTCTTGCCGGCGTGGGAACTAATTTCCTGCTCAGCTTTATAGTATCGCTTTTTGATCTGCCACTTTATCTTGATACGATGGGTACAATCATCGTATCGGCTATGGGCGGACCGTTGCCCGGTGTGCTTGTTGGATTTGTAACAAATATTATCAAAATTATTTACAGCCCCACATCTGTTTACTATGGGGTTATAAATGTTCTTATTGCCGTTGCGGCCGCGTTTTTCTATAAGCGCGGCCTTATGAAGAAAGTAATTGGCGTGGTAGGTCTTGTGTTTGTCCTTACTTTCATCGGCGGCGGCGTGGGCTGTCTTATCCCGTGGTTTATCGATGGGATTCCTTTCGACGGTGAATCCCTAAGCGGTATCTTTTTCTCGACGGGTATTTTCAATGAATTCTTTTCACACTTTTTGTCGAGTCTTATTTTAGATCTGCCCGATAAGGCTATCACGGTTGTCTTATCATATTTCCTTTTACGCATTATCCCTAAAAAACTTAATAAATATGCCGGCTTTGAGATGTGGATGCAGGCTCCCGTTTCGGAAGAGGAAAAGAAAATACAAAGGAAAAGCCACGTAAGGGTTATGTCTCTTAAGGCAAAGTTTCTTATTGTAGTAGGCGTCTCACTCGTTCTTGTGGCGGTAGTCGGGATGGCTATAAGTATCGTTGTCTACAGAAAGACCATCATCAGGGAGCATACCAGGATTGCCGAGGGAACAGCAGAGATTGCGGCCGGCGTTATAGACGGAGATAAGGTCTCGGAGTTTCTTGAGACTAAGGGAACTACTACCGAGTATAAAGAGACAAATCTGCTCCTTTCAAAGATACTTTCCAGTTCCACGGATATTGAATATCTTTATGTTTATCAGATCCTCGAGGACGGATGCCATGTGGTCTTCGATATCGATACCGAGAGCCTTGAGGCAGAGGGTATAGGCGAGGTTATTAATTTTGACGAAGGCTTTATGGATGTTGTCCCCGATCTTTTGAAGGGCAAAGAAATAGATCCTATAATCACGGATGACCAGTTTGGATATTTGCTTACCGCCTATAAGCCTGTCTTTGACTCAAACGGACGCTGCGTCTGCTACGTAGGTGCAGATGTTGATATGGGCCAGTTAGCGGGCATGGAGAAAAGTTTCCTTATGGAAATGATTTCGGTTTTCATGGGATTCTTTATCGTGCTTTGTGTATTTATCATGTGGCTTTCGGAATACACGCTTATTATGCCTATCAAGACTATAACAAGACTTTTGGATGTTTTCTCGAATACAGAAGCGACTCAGGACAATCTTGACGGGGATGTAAGGAAATTCAGAGCTGCGGATATCCGCACGGGAGATGAGGTCGAAAAGCTTTACGGATCCGTGGAGAGGATGCTTCTTAACCAGACAGAGCAGTTTAGAAGTATAAGACGTCTTTCGGAGTCCACGGCGCAGATGCAGGACGGACTTATCATCACAATGGCGGATATGGTCGAAAACCGCGATTCCGATACGGGCGCGCATATTCAAAAGACTGCCGCCTACGTGAAGATTTTGGTTGAGGGTCTAAAAGACAAGGGATACTACGCCGAAAAGATCACACCCAAATTTATCTCGGATATAGTAAGAAGCGCACCTCTTCACGACGTAGGAAAGATCAATATTCCTGATGAAGTACTTAACAAGCCCGGAAAGCTTACGGATGAAGAGTATGCGATCATGAAGACCCATACAACGGCCGGAAAGATTATCCTTGAAAAGGCCATGAATACGGTTAAGGGCGGAAACTACTTAAAGGAAGCAAGGAATATGGCTGCCTACCATCATGAGAGATGGGACGGAAAAGGCTATCCCGAGGGGCTTCACGGGGAGATCATCCCCTTGTCCGCCCGTATAATGGCGGTTGCGGATGTTCTTGATGCGCTTACCAGCCCGAGAGTTTACAAGCCTGCTTTTACGCTTGAGAAGGCGCTTACGATCATTGAAGAAGGAAGAGGAACCCAGTTTGATCCCAAAGTTGTTGAAGTACTTATGGATTCTCTTCCCGAAGTACAGGTTATCCTCAGAAAGTATTCAAGGGAGATTTAGGGAGGCGATTGTATGTTAGGTAAAAAAAACAAAGTAAAATTTGTGACAGCCGCTCTTGCCCTTGCTCTCGGAGTATTGAGCACAGGCTCTTTTAAAGTCCTTGCAGGCGAAATCTCCGGCTTGCAGGCACAGCAGGATGAAAATGCAAAGGAGCTTATTGGCGGAGGATATGCTGCGACAAGGCAGATAGATAACGTCGGATATACCACGCAGGTGTATGATGCCTCCAACGGACTTCCCACCTCTGATGCCAATTATATTTTAGGCTCAAGCAGCGGATATATCTGGATAGGCGGATATAGCGGGATCATCAGATATGACGGTACGAATTTTGAACGCCTTGATACGAGCAGCGGTCTTACCAGCGGAAGAGGCCTTTTTGAGGACAGCGAGGGAAGAGTCTGGGTTGCTACCAATGACAACGGTGTTGTTGTTATTTCGAAATACAAAATTACGCATATAACTTATAAAGAAGGCCTGCCTTCCTCCTCCATCAGAGTGTTTTCCGAGGATGAAGAGGGAAATGTATATATCGGAACGACATCAGGGCTTTGCTACGCGGATACCGATCTGAATATACATATTATTGACTGCGAAGATTTAAACGCCGAGAGGATTTTAAGGCTTGATAAGGGAAAAGACGGATATATATACGGTCAATCCGGAGACGGGCTTATCTTTAGAATTAAGGACAGGAAAGTAACGGATATATATACGGGGGATGACATTGGAACCGACAGGATTACAACTATACTTGCCGATCCTAAAAATGCGGGACAGGTATATCTGGGCACTGAGTCCGGAACGGTTTATTACGGACTTTTTGGTTCTAAAGCTTCAAAGCTTAAAAGAGTGGAGACGGGAATGGGAAGTATCCACTGGTTATCCTATGACTGTGACAGAGTCTGGGCTTCATCGACAACTCAGCTTGGATATATCGATCCGCTTCTGCACTTTAATATTATTGAAGATATACCCTTTGATAGCGCTATCGAGATGACGACCTCCGACTACCAGGGAAATATCTGGGTAGCTTCCTCTACACTGGGAGTAATGAAGATCGTCAGAAATAATTTCGTGGATCTTTCCAATAAAGCGGGCCTTGAGGAGGTCGTTACAAACACGACATGCCTTGTGGGAGATTTCCTCTACGTCGGAACGGACAGCGGACTTAGGATAATCAACAAGAAAAATGAAACCGTTGAAAATGAACTGACAGAGTACTTAGAGGGAGTCCGTATAAGATGCATCAAAGAAGATAAGGACGGTAATGTCTGGATCTGTGCCTTTAATAAGGATATGGGACTTGTCTGCTATTCAAAGGACGGAACCATAAAGGCGCTTAAAAAAGAAGACGGTATGCCGGGAAATGAAATCCGCTGCATTTCTTTTTGCGATGACGGAAGGATACTTGCGGGAACAAACAGCGGACTTGCGGTTATCAAAGGCGGAAAGGTGGTTTCGAAATACGGAACCGAGGAGAAAATCAAAAACTCTGTATTTTTAACTGTCTGCGCCGGAGATGACGGAGCCTTTTACGCCGGAAGCGACGGAGACGGAATATACGTTATAAAGGATGATGGCATTACGAGGATATCGCGAGATGAAGGCCTTACGAGTGATGTTATCATGCGTATCAAGAAGGATGAAAAAAGAGGAGTATACTGGATCGTTACATCAAACTCCATCGAGTATATGAAGGATGGAGAGATTCACGCTGTAACTACCTTCCCTTATAACAATAACTACGATATCTATTGTGATCACAACGACAATATGTGGATCGTTTCCTCCTACGGAATCTATATGGTTTCCGCGGATGAGATGATACAGGACAATATCACAGACTATAAGCTTTACACTATGGCTAACGGTCTTACAAGTACGCCTACCTCCAACTCCTACAGTGAATTTTCCGGGGACGGATATCTTTATATATCCGGAAGGACCGGTGTCTGCAAGGTAAATATAGACCATTTCACGGATGAAAACGTTTTTGTTAAGACGGCGGTGGGAACTGTTTACTGCGGAGACGAGAGGATAGACATGAGTAAGGACGGCTCATATATAATCCCGGCTTCCGACGGGCGTATAAGGATCTCCGCATCGGTCATGGATTACACTCTTGCCAATCCGATGGTTAATGTCTTTATTGAAGGAAAAGAAGGAGACGGAATATATGCCACAAGAAATAAGCTTACCGCGCTTGAGTATACAGGCCTTTCATACGGCAATTACAATTTACATATAAAAGTCCTGGACAATATGGGAAACCAGATTTGCGATGATGTTTACAAGATCGTAAAACAGCCCAAATTTACAGAGCTTTTGCTCTTTAGGATCCTTGTATTTGTAGCAGGAGCATTTCTTGTGGGATTTATCGTCTGGAGAGTTTTAAAGAGCACTGTCATCCAAAGCCAGTACGAGGTTATCAGGCAGGCAAAGGAGGACGCGGAAAGGGCCAATACTGCAAAGTCAAGATTCCTTGCAAATATGTCCCACGAGATCCGTACACCTATCAATACGATCATGGGTATGAACGAACTGGCTCTCAGAGAGGACTCCACCGGGGTACCCAAAGGTTATTTCATGTCTATGATGAATTATGCCTTTGATATAAGAAACGCTTCGGAGACACTTCTCGGACTTATAAACGATCTCCTTGATATGTCAAAGATCGAGTCCGGAAAGATGCATGTTGTGGAGCAGGAATACGATACCGCAGATATGCTCCGCTCGATTGTTTCGATGATAAGAGTAAGGAGCAATGAAAAAGAGCTTTTGTTTGACGTAACGGTTGACGAGATCCTGCCTTCCCGTCTTTACGGAGATTCCGGAAAGATCAAGCAGATCGTCCTCAATCTTCTCACCAACGCCGTTAAGTATACACAAAAGGGAGGCTTTGCCCTTAATGTGTATATGGAAGAAAGGCATGATGATGAATGTCAGCTTAAGTTCTGCGTAAAGGACACCGGAATCGGAGTAAGGCCTGAGGATATGGACAAGCTTTTCTCGGCTTACGAGAGACTGGATGAAGAGAAAAACAGCGGTATTCAGGGAACGGGACTGGGACTTGATATCTCGAGAAAATTTGCCCAGCTTATGGGTGGAACTCTTATTTGCGAGAGTGAGTACGGAAAGGGCTCGGAGTTTATTCTTACCGTAAAGCAAAAGATTGCGGATAAGACGCCTCTCGGAGCGTTTATAGAGCATGACGAGTCAAAGACCCAGGGACCTTATATACCTCAGTTTATTGCTCCCGATGCGGATGTTCTTGTGGTTGATGATAACCAGATGAACTTAAACGTATTTAAGGGACTTTTAAAGGCTACCAAGATACTTGTCTCCACGGCGTCAAGCGGAGAAGAATGCCTTGAAGCTGTAAAACAGACCAATTTCGACATTGTTTTCCTTGACCATATGATGCCGGGAATGGACGGAATAGAAACAATCCAGAGGCTGAGGGTAGATTTCCCGCATCTTCCGGTATATGCTCTTACGGCAAATACGGCTGTTGGTGAGGAATTCTACGTTTCAAAGGGATTTGACGGTTATCTGACAAAGCCTATAGACGGAAGGCTTCTCGAAAAGACTATCCTGAAGCATCTGCCCGAAGAGATCGTTCAAAGACCGGAGAGTACGGAAAATGCACAGGTCATCGAAGAAATTCCCGAGGAAATGTCCTGGATCTACGATACGGAAGGACTTAATGCAGAGGAAGGTATTACGAATTCCGGCGGAGTTTCAAGCTTTATGTTTGCCCTAGATCTTTTCTACGATACGATCGAGGAAAACTCAAAGGTTATAAACGACGCTCTTGCAGACGGAGATATAAGGCTCTATACCATCAAGGTTCACTCCTTAAAGAGCTCCGCAAGGATCATCGGCGCCCTTGAGCTCTCAGAAGCTTGTGCCCAGCTTGAGAATGCCGGTAATAAGGAAGATACAGCATTTATAGATGAAAATACCGATAAGATGATGGCCATGTACCTTGGATTCAGGGAAAAACTCTCAGGTCTTAAAAAGGAAGAGGCTTCGGATGAAGGAAAGCCGCCCATACCCGAGGCTGAGCTTAAGGATGCCTACGATGCCTTAAAGGATGTGGCCGCCCAGATGGATTACGATTCCGTTGAGATGATCTTAGAGCAGGTCGGGGAGTACAAGCTTCCGGATGAAGACGCAAAGCTTATGAAAGAGATCGAGAAAAAACTGAAGGCCTTTGACTGGGAAGGGATGGAAGAACTTGTTTCCGATAAATAAGGAGATTGAAAAATGTTTCAACTTTTCAAGGATCATCAATTAAATATCATGCTGCTTCTTTGCGGCGCCTGTGCGGTTATGATTCTCCTTTTGATCAATACCAGGTTTTTGGCGCGAAAAAGAAAAATGGTTCTTATCCTTATGGAATCGGTAGCATTTTTACTGCTCTGGTTTGACAGACAGGCGTACCTTTATTCCGGAAATACGAGCTTTACGGGATATATAATGGTCAGAGTCAGCAATTTTGCTGTGTTCTTTCTGACCTCTATGGTAGTATTCGGATTCAATCTATACGTGGAGGATATTATAACCAGCGGTGATAAAGAAGCTGTTATCCCTACGAGGCTTAAGATAACCAAGTATGTTTCAATCGTCGGAATGCTTCTTGCCGTAATTTCCGCATTTACGGGACTGTATTATTACTTTGATGAAACCAATGTTTATCACAGAGGCAACGGATTCTTGGTGGCTTATATAGTGCCTATTGCCTGTCCGATCATACAGTACACTGTTATAAGGGGCATAAAGGATAAGGTCAGCAAGCTTATTTATATTTCCCTGGTACTTTATCTTTTTGTACCGATAGCCTGCGGTATATTACAGATCTTTACCTACGGAATCTCCATCGTTAATATGTCAATGGTTATTGTGTCAATCTCTCTTTACATATTTGCTTATCTGGATATCAACGATACTGTGGAGCGGGCACACAAAGTCGAAAAGGCACAGTTTAACGAAGAACGAAAGAATATGAAAAAGATCTTCGACCAGACGGCTACTGCCTTTGTTACAGCTATTGAGAAAAAGGATGCTTTTTCCAAGGGACACTCTTTAAAGGTTGCGGAGTATGCAAAAAGGATCGCAGAGCTTAGCGGACGGGATGAGAGAGAATGCGATATGGCTTACTATGCCGCGCTTTTGCATGATGTCGGTATGATAGGAATTCCGGACAGTGTGATCGACAGAAATGAAGCGCCGGACGAGGCTGCAAGAGAAATATACAAAAAGAAGCCTTTGATCTCAAAGGAAATCCTTTCGAATATCTCGGAGTTTCCTTTCCTCGCCAAGGGGGCGTATTACAGCCATGAAAGATTCGACGGAAGCGGATATCCCGAGGGACTTAAAGGAAAATCAATCCCTGAGATCGCCAGGATCATCGCCGTAGCTGATGCTTACGTTACGCAGACAAGCGCCAAAAGATACAGAGAGCCGCACCCGGATTTTGTGGTAAGAGAAAACTTTGTAAAGGGCGCGGGAACCATATATGATCCTGAATTTGCCGAGTGCATGCTTAAGATAATCGATACGGAGGTAAGCGCCGAAGAGGTTGAGATAGAAAGCTCTTTAGAGTGCGGCGAGTACAGAAAGAGCTATACCGCGGGTATCGTTGTAGAAGAGCAGTATCTTAACATAGACTTTGACTGTTCTCCCGAGAGATACAAGGATAAAAAGTACAATGCTCCGTCAATAATACTTTTTGACTCCTTTGACAAACGTATTCATACGGAAGAGGTTATGATAGAGGAGTACAGATACCTCGAATACGGAGAACTCTGGTTTAACGGGAACAGCGTAAATACCGGAGCCAAAAAGATAAAAGAAGATTATATCAAGGATACGGACGAGGTCTGTGAGGGACACTATCGTATAAGGGCCGGAAGATACGAGGATCACGTTAAATTAGAGATGATCAGTCCCTTCGGTAAAAAGGTTGTTACCGTTGCGCTCCCCGGGGGTTCCAAAGCGCTTTATATCTCTCTTACGGGAGAGAACTGTTCACTCAGCGATATAAATATAGAATACACAAAGGACAGAGTGCTTGAGGGAGATATAGAGAGGATCGAGGAAGAGGTAAGCTACATCGACCGTCTCGAGTCGGATATTAAGAATGTACAGATAGACAGAACGAGATCGGCATACACCGAAGGCATACAGATAAAGGATAAGCTGAGGATACTTTTCCATACGATGAGTCTTCCGGGCGCCGATCTTGTCTGGCACTGCCCGTATATAGTTCTTTATACTTCCGAGGACGGAAAACCGGAAGGCAAGGGCTATGTTGAATATGCCTTTATAAAGCTGAACGGAGAAAATGACGATAAGGTAACGGGCGCGGTAAACAGATTTACCATGAAACGAGGGGATGAGTTTCCGGGATGGGATGCCTGGAAGGAGAAAAACTCCGTGGGGCTTGAGTGCGAGATATTCCTTGAAAAGAAGGGAAAGCGGGTAAGCCTTACCACAAAGAACCTGGGAATATTCATAGAGAACATAACGGAGCCTGCGGATGAGGCAAAGCCCGTATACGTAGCCCTTACGGGAGACCAGTGCGCGCTTACGGATATCAGAATAAGAAACTGAAAAAAGAAGTTTACATTTGGAGTAACCTGTGTTAAACTAACAAACGTATGTGTAAAAGCCTTCACTCAGATGTCGGACACTCCGACCGCTTCTTGGTGGACGGCGTTAACCCGGAAACTTTCCGGAGATTTTTATAGGAGGAATCGTAATGATTACCAAAGAAAAAAAGACAGCTATTATGAACGAGTATGCAAGAACTCCCGGCGATACAGGATCACCTGAAGTACAGGTAGCAGTTCTTACAGCAAGAATCCAGGAGCTCACCGAGCACCTCAAGGAGAACCCCAAGGATCATCATTCACGTCGCGGAATGCTTAAGATGATCGGTCAGAGACGTGGTCTCCTCAATTACCTTCAGGGTAAGGACATTGAGAGATATCGTGCTCTTATCGAGAAACTTGGTCTTCGTAAATAAGTTTGTCGGTACAATCAGCGGAGTCGCCCGAGAGGGTGCTCCGCTATTGTTGCATTATTTCAGGTTACTTTGAAGCAGAAAGCTCTTCCGAGACCGCTGAAAAGATTGGGAATCCTCCCGGCATTTTCAGTAGTTTCGGTAGCATCTGCTTCAAGAATATAAACAGCGCTTCGGCGCAGTCGCAAAGCGACAGAAAGGAGCAGTATGGCATACAAGACATACGAATTGGAACTTGCAGGCAGAACCCTCAAGGTTGACATTGACCGTGTGGGCAAGCAGGCAAACGGCTGTGCGTTTATGCATTACGGTGATACTACCGTTTTATGTACCGCCACAGCATCAGAAAAACCCCGTGAGGGCATCGATTTCTTCCCTCTTTCAGTAGAGTACGAAGAGAAGATGTACGCAGTAGGAAAGATTCCCGGAGGATTTAATAAGCGTGAGGGTAAGGCAAGCGAGAACGCTATCCTTACAAGCCGTGTTATCGACCGCCCCATGCGTCCTCTTTTCCCCAAGGATTATCGTAACGACGTTACCCTTAACACAATGGTAATGAGCGTTGATCCCGAGACCCGTCCCGAGCTTGTTGCAATGCTTGGTGCTTCAATCGCTACCAGCATTTCAGACATTCCCTTCGACGGTCCCTGTGCTATGACACAGGTTGGTATGATTGACGGCGAGTTTATCATCAACCCTTCACAGGAGCAGTGGGCAAGCGGAGACCTTAAGCTTACCGTTGCTTCCACAAAGCAGAAGGTTATTATGATCGAGGCAGGAGCTAACGAGATCCCCGAGGCGAAGATGATCGAGGCAATCTACAAGGCTCATGACGTTAACCAGACCGTTATCGCATTCATCGACAAGATCGTAGCAGAGTGCGGTAAGAAGAAGCATGAGTATACCAGCTGTGCAGTTCCCGAGGAACTTTTCGCAGCTATGAAGGAAATCGTTCCTCCCGCTGAGATGGAGACTGCTGTATTTACCGATGACAAGCAGACCCGTGAGGAGAACATCCGCGTTATCACCGAGAAATTCGAAGAGGCATTTGCTGAGAACGAAGAGTGGCTCGCAGTTCTTGGCGAAGCTGTATATCAGTACGAGAAGAAGACCGTACGTAAGATGATCCTTAAGGACCACAAGCGTCCCGACGGTCGTGAGATCACCCAGATCCGTCCTCTCTCAGCTGAAGTTGATATCATCCCCAGAGTACACGGTTCATCAATGTTCACCCGTGGACAGACCCAGATCTGTGACGTTGTAACCCTCGCTCCTCTTTCAGAGATGCAGAAGGTTGACGGACTTGATGACAATGTTACCGAGAAGAGATACATCCACCACTACAACTTCCCTTCATACTCCGTTGGTGAGACAAAGCCCAGCAGAGGACCGGGACGTCGTGAGATCGGACACGGAGCTCTTGCAGAGCGCGCTCTTATCCCTGTACTTCCCAGCGTAGAAGAGTTCCCTTATGCTATTCGTGCCGTATCCGAGACCTTCGAGTCTAACGGATCTACTTCAATGGCATCTACCTGCGCATCCTGCATGTCACTTATGGCAGCCGGCGTTCCCATCAAGAAGATGGTTGCAGGTATCAGCTGCGGCCTCGTTACCGGTGATACCGATGACGATTTCGTACTCCTTACCGATATCCAGGGACTTGAGGACTTCTTCGGAGATATGGACTTTAAGGTTACCGGTACTACCGACGGTATTACCGCTATCCAGATGGATATTAAGATCCACGGTCTTACCAGACCTATCGTTGAAGGCGCTATCGCAAGATGCCGTGAAGCAAGACTTTTCATCATGGATACCTGCATGAAGCCTGCTATCGCAGCTCCCAGACCTACCGTTAACGAGTGGGCTCCCAAGATCGTTTCTATGCAGATCGATCCCGATAAGATCGGTGAGGTTGTCGGACAGCGCGGAAAGACCATCAACGAGATCATCGCCCGTACCGGCGTTAAGATCGATATCGATGATGACGGACGCGTATCTGTTTGCGGTACCGACAAGAAGGGCATGGATGATGCAATCGAGATGATCAAAATGATCGTTACCGACTTCGAAGAAGGACAGGTATTTAAGGGCAAGGTTGTATCAATCAAGGAATTCGGTGCATTTATCGAGTTCGCTCCCGGAAAAGAGGGAATGGTACACATCTCCAAGATCGCAAAAGAGAGAGTTGAGCACGTTGAGGATTACTTAACACTCGGCGATATCGTTACCGTAGTTTGCCTCGGTAAGGACAAGATGGGCCGCATCAGCTTCTCAATGAAGGATGTAGCACAGAAATAATTGATAAATCAATTATTTCTGTGGGCTTCGCCTTTAAAACAATATATATGGGCTCCCCGGAAGCGGGGAGCCTTTAGTAGAATAAAGTTTAACAGTTTACATAAAGAGGAATTTATTTTCATGGGTAATGTAAGGCGCGTTTACGTCGAAAAGAAAAAGCCTTTTGCGGTTAAAGCAAATGAGCTTCATGAAGAACTTAAGAATTATCTTGGGATTAATGTGGCTGAGGTTAGGATCTTCATCAGATATGATGTAGAGAATATTTCAGATGCCACTTTTGAGAAAGCCTGCAAGACGGTATTTTCCGAGCCGCCTGTAGACGATCTTTATATGGAGAAGATCGATATCCCCGAAAAGAGTCATATTTTCTCCGTAGAGTTTTTACCGGGCCAGTTCGACCAGAGAGCAGATTCGGCCGTTCAGTGTGTACAGTTTTTAAATGAAAAAGAAAACCCCGTTATACGTACAGCTGTTACTTATATGATCATCGGCGACATTTCAGACGCCGATTTCGAAAAAATCAAATCTTATTGTATAAACCCTGTGGACTCAAGAGAGACAGGCCTTGAAAAGCCCGAGACTCTTATTACCAATTACGACGAGCCCGCAAATGTCAAGATCCTTGATGGCTTTACCAAAATGGAAGAGCATGAATTAAAAGAGCTCTACGATTCACTTGGACTTGCCATGACATTCAAGGATTTCCTCCACATCAGAAATTATTTCGAAAATGAAGAAAAGCGCGATCCTTCAATGACTGAGATCCGCGTTCTTGATACATATTGGTCAGACCATTGCCGTCATACCACATTCTCTACGGAACTTAAGAGTGTTGAATTCGGCGACGGATACTACCGTTCTCCCATCGAGACTACCTACCAGAGCTACCTCGATACAAGAGAAGAGCTTTTTGCCGGAAGGGATGACAAGTTCTCATGCCTTATGGATCTTGGTACCATCGCTGCCAAGAAATTAAAGAAGGACGGAAAGCTCGAAGACCAGGAAGAGTCCGATGAAATCAATGCCTGCTCCATCGTCGTTCCTATCGAAATGGATTACGGCGACAGAAGAGAGACAGAGGAGTGGCTTGTATTCTTTAAAAACGAAACTCACAACCATCCCACTGAGATCGAGCCCTTCGGAGGCGCAGCTACCTGCCTCGGCGGAGCTATCAGAGATCCTCTTTCGGGAAGAGGATATGTTTACCAGGCGATGCGTGTTACCGGTGCGGCAGATCCTACCGTTCCTGTATCCGAAACCTTAAAGGGTAAGCTTTCACAGAAAAAGATCGTAAGAACCGCAGCCAGCGGTTATTCATCATATGGTAACCAGATAGGACTTGCCACCGGTTACGTTAAAGAAATTTACCACCCCAACTACGTTGCTAAGCGTATGGAAATCGGTGCCGTTATGGGTGCCGCTCCCAGAAGAAACGTTATCCGTGAGACCTCCGATCCCGGAGATATCATCATCCTCCTCGGCGGACGTACCGGAAGAGACGGATGCGGCGGTGCTACCGGATCTTCAAAGGTTCATACCACAAGCTCCATCGAGACTTGCGGAGCCGAGGTTCAAAAGGGTAATGCACCTACCGAGAGAAAAATCCAGAGACTCTTCAGAAGAGCCGAGGTTACAAAGCTTATCAAGAAGTGTAACGACTTCGGTGCAGGCGGTGTGTCTGTAGCCATTGGTGAGCTTGCAGACGGACTTACCGTTGACCTCGATAAGGTTCCCAAGAAGTATGCCGGTCTTGACGGAACCGAGCTTGCCATCTCCGAATCACAGGAGAGAATGGCAGTTGTCGTTGACCCTAAGGATGTAGACCAGTTCCTTGCATACGCTGAGGAAGAAAACCTCGAGGCTGTTGCTGTTGCTACCGTTACCGAGGAGCCCAGACTCGTACTTAACTGGAGAGGAACTCCCATCGTTAACCTAAGCAGAGCTTTCCTCGATACCAACGGAGCTCATCAGGAGACCTCTGTAAAGGTAGATATCCCTTCGGAAGAAGACAACTACTTTGAGAAGTATTCAATCCCCGCTGTTGGCGAGGCTATAGATAAAGAGAGCTTTGAAGAAGCCCTTCTTGCTACCTTAAGAGATTTAAACACCTGCTCACAGAAAGGCCTTGTTGAGATGTTCGACGCCTCCATCGGTGCAGGCAGTGTGCTTATGCCTTACGGCGGAAAGTACCAGCTTACCGAGACCCAGTCTATGGTAGCCAAAATTCCTACCCTTGAAGGAAAGACCGATACCGTAACTATGATGAGCTACGGCTTCGATCCATATCTTTCAAGCTGGAGCCCTTACCACGGAGCAATTTACGCTGTAGTTGAGTCTATGGCAAGGATTGTAGCTTCCGGCGGCGACGCTTCCAAGATCCGCTTCACATTCCAGGAGTACTTCCGCAGAATGACCTCCGACCCTGAGCGTTGGAGCCAGCCTTTTGCCGCTCTCCTTGGAGCATACGATGCACAGATCGGTTTCGGCCTTCCTTCAATCGGAGGTAAGGATTCAATGTCCGGAACCTTTAACGATATTGACGTACCTCCCACACTCGTTTCCTTCGCGGTTGATATCGCAAAGGACAAGGAAATCGTTACCCCCGAGCTTAAAAATGCCGGAGATAAGCTTATCCTCGTTGAGATTGAGAAGGACGACTTCGAGATTCCTATGTACGAAGCTGTATCCGAAACTTACGGCAAGGTACATGAGCTTATGCTCAAGGGACTTGTAAAGGCTGCTTACGCGGTAGATGCGAAGGGTATCGCTGCTGCCTGCGCTAAGATGGCATTCGGTAACGGACTCGGAGTAAGCTTTGCTTCGGATTTAGAGCTTGAAGAGCTGTTTTCAAACGGACTCGGAAACCTTGTACTTGAGGTTCCCGCTGACAAGGTATCCGCATTCGAAGATCTTGAAGTAAAGGTTGTAGGTACTGTAACCGACAAGGCTGAATTTACCTTCGGTGAGACAAGCGTTTCTCTTGACAGTGCTCTTAAGGCTTGGACCGGAACCCTTGAAAAGGTATTCCCTACAAAGGCTGATAAGGGCACCGAAAAGGTAGAGAGCCCTCTTTACAAGGCTGAGAGCATCTACGTTTGCAAGAATAAAGTCGCAAAACCTACAGTATTTATCCCTGTATTCCCCGGAACCAACTGCGAGTACGATTCCGCAAAGGCATTCGAGGCAGCCGGTGCGCATGTTATTACTAAGGTATTTAAGAACCTTTCCGAGAGCCAGATCACAGACTCTGTTGAAGAGTATGTTAAGGCTATAGATCAGTCACAGATCATTATGTTCCCCGGAGGATTCTCCGCAGGTGACGAGCCCGACGGAAGCGCAAAGTTCTTTGCTACCGCTTTCCAGAATGCTCATCTTAAGGATGCCGTAACAAGACTCCTTAACGAGAGAGACGGACTTGCTCTTGGTATCTGTAACGGATTCCAGGCACTTATAAAGCTTGGCCTTGTTCCTAACGGCGAGATCACAGGACAGACTGCTAACTCACCTACACTTACCTTTAACACCATCGGACGTCATATCTCCAAGATGGTTTACACAAAGGTTGTTTCAAACAAGAGCCCCTGGCTAGCAGGAGCTGAGCTTGGCGCTACTTACTGTAGCCCTGCTTCACACGGTGAAGGACGTTTCGTAGGTCCTGCTGACGTTATTAAGAAACTCTTTGAAAACGGCCAGGTTGCCACTCAGTATGCGGATTTTAACGGAAACGTCAGCATGGATGAAGAGTGGAACGTTAACGGTTCTTACATGTCCATCGAAGGAATCACATCTCCCGACGGAAGATGCTTTGGTAAGATGGCACATGCAGAGCGTCGCGGCGACGGCGTAGCTATCAACATCTACGGCGAGCAGGATCTCAAGATTTTCGAGAGCGGCGTCAGATATTTCATGTAATCTTTGTTAATTTTAAAATCCAAAACAGGTTCGAGACCGCGCGCGGTATGCAATCCGGCAGCATGTCCGAGGCCGGTACTTAACGAAAACAAGCGAAGCGCTGTTTGAGTTTAGTTCCGCTGCCACGAGGACGCTGAAGCCGAGAGGCGGTGCCGGATGTATACGCACGTGGTATGCGAACCGTAACTTGGAAGAAATACTAACCGCCGATTTTCGGCTTCTCTACAATGGAGTAGAACCAGGGGAGAGGTGCGTTTATTGGCGGTTTTTTAAGGAGACACACTGTATGAAAGCATTTCTTATATTAGAAGACGGAACGGTGTTTGAAGGAACCCACTTCGGAGCGGACAAAGAAATAATCAGCGAGATCGTTTTCAACACTTCTATGGCCGGATATCTCGAAGTGCTAACAGACCCTTCCTATGCCGGACAGGCCGTTTGTATGACCTATCCTCTTATCGGAAACTACGGTGTCTGCTATGAAGATATGGAGTCAAGGCAGGCCTGGCCCGACGGATTTATCGTCAGGGAGCTTTCGAAGATCCCCAGCAATTTCAGATGCGACTGTTCGCTGCAGGACTTCCTTGTAGCGCAGGGAATCCCCGGAATCGCCGGAATCGATACAAGACAGCTTACAAGGATCCTTCGTGAAAAGGGTACTATGAACGGCTGCATTACAACAAATGAAAATTATGATCTTGAGAAACTTATTCCCAAGATGAAAGCATACACCACTGGAAAGGTCGTGGAGAAGGTTACCTGCGACAAAAAGTACACCGTATCCGGAAGCAAGGATCTTTCCGAGAACGGCCCTGTAAGCGGTATGGCAATATTCGATAAGGCTGCTTACGAGGCGGGTAAGCGTGAGATGCGTCCCAGCATGGTAACTGAGCTTAATGGTAAGGGACTTAGGGTTGCTCTTATGGACTTCGGAGCAAAGAAAAATATCATCACTTCTCTTGCCCAGAGAGGATGTGACGTGACTGTATATCCCGCCAATACTCCCGCGAGCGAGATCTTAGCGGATAATCCCGACGGAATCATGCTCTCAAACGGCCCCGGAGACCCGAAGGACTGCGGACCTATAATCGATGAAGTAAGAAAACTCTACGAGAGCGATGTTACCATCTTTGCGATCTGCCTCGGACATCAGCTTATGGCCCTTGCGACCGGTGCTGATACACATAAGCTTAAATACGGACACAGAGGCGGCAACCACCCTGTTAAAGACCTTTCAAACGGAAGAGTTTATATATCATCCCAGAACCATGGATATGTTGTTGATACGGACAATCTGAAAAGCGATATTGCAGTACCTGCATTTATCAATGTAAACGACGGAACCAATGAGGGATTAAAGTATACCGGTAAGAATATCTTTACCGTACAGTTCCATCCCGAGGCCTGTCCCGGACCTCAGGATTCAGGTTATCTCTTTGACAGATTCATAAAGATGATGAAGAAGGAGGAAATCTGATATGCCTAAGAATCAAAATGTACATCGCGTAATGGTAATAGGCTCAGGCCCTATTGTGATCGGCCAGGCAGCAGAGTTTGACTATGCAGGAACACAGGCCTGCCGTTCCCTTAAGGAAGAGGGAGTTGAGGTTATCCTCGTAAACTCAAACCCCGCCACTATCATGACGGATAAAAATATTGCGGATAAGGTTTATATCGAACCCCTTACCGTACCTGTTCTTGAACAGATAATCGAAAAAGAAAAGCCCGATTCGATCCTTCCTACCCTTGGAGGCCAGGCAGGACTCAACCTCGGAATGGAGCTTGAGGAATCCGGATTTTTAAAGGCACATAACGTTACTTTACTAGGTACTACCGCTGAGACTATCCGCAACGCCGAAGGACGTCAGGAATTCAAGGATCTGATGGAGAGAATCGGAGAGCCTGTAGCCGCTTCAAAGGTTGTCACGAACGTTAAAGACGGTATCGATTTTACAAACACCATCGGTTATCCTGTAGTACTGCGCCCCGCTTATACATTAGGCGGATCCGGCGGAGGTATTGCACACAACCAGGCAGAGCTCGAAGAAATCCTTGAAAACGGACTCAGACTTTCCAGAGTAGGAGAGGTCCTTGTAGAGCGCTGCATCGCAGGATGGAAGGAAATCGAGTACGAGGTAATGAGAGACTCTGCAGGCAACGTTATCACAGTCTGCAACATGGAGAACATCGACCCCGTCGGAGTTCATACCGGAGACTCTATCGTAGTAGCCCCTTCCCAGACTCTTTCCGACAAGGAATATCAGATGCTCAGAAGCTCGGCTCTTAAGATCATTTCAGAGCTTAAGATAACCGGCGGCTGTAACGTTCAGTTCGCATTACACCCCACAAGCTTCGAGTATTGTGTTATCGAGGTTAACCCCAGAGTATCCCGTTCTTCAGCTCTTGCTTCAAAGGCTACAGGTTATCCTATAGCCAAGGTTGCTGCGAAGATCGCCCTCGGATTTACTCTCGATGAGATAAAGAATGCTATTACCAAGAAGACTTACGCATCCTTCGAGCCTGCTCTTGACTACTGCGTGGTTAAGATGCCGAGACTTCCCTTTGATAAATTTATTACCGCTAAGCGTACCCTTACTACTCAGATGAAGGCTACCGGAGAGGTAATGAGTATCTGCAACAATTTCGAAGGCGCTCTTATGAAGGCAATCCGTTCTCTTGAGCAGCACGTTGACTGCTTAAGAAGCTACGATTTCTCGGCTCTTTCAGCAGATGAGCTTAGGACGAGACTTACCGTTGTAGACGACCAGAGAATCTGGGTTATTGCAGAGGCTTTAAGAAAGGGAATCTCCTACGAAGAGATTCACGATATTACAAAGATCGACATTTGGTTTATCGATAAGATAAATACCATCGTAGAGATGGAAAGCGCTCTTGAGGAAGTTAAGGGAGGAAAAGCTCTTGATAAGGAGCTTCTTTCACATGCTAAGAGGATCGAGTTCCCCGATAATGTCATCGCACGCCTTACAGGTATGAAGGAGGATGATATCCTTGCCCTTAGGAGAAAAGAGGGTATCACTCCCGTATACAAGATCGTTGATACCTGTGCCGCAGAGTTTGACGCCGAGACCCCTTATTACTACTCCGTATACGGCGGAGAAAACGAAGCAAGAGAGACCTCCGGAAAGAAGAAGGTTCTTGTACTTGGATCCGGACCTATAAGAATCGGCCAGGGTGTTGAGTTTGACTACTGCTCGGTACATGCAACATGGGCTTTTGCAAAGGCAGGATACGAAACTATCATCGTAAACAACAACCCTGAGACGGTTTCCACTGACTTTGATATCGCTGACAAGCTTTATTTCGAGCCTCTTACAAATGAGGATGTGGAAGCTATCGTTGATATAGAAAAGCCTGACGGAGCTGTTGTTCAGTTCGGCGGACAGACTGCGATAAAGCTTACAGAGCACCTTATGAAGATTGGAGTTCCTATCCTCGGAACAAAGGCTGAGGATGTAGATGCAGCCGAGGACAGAGAGCTCTTTGACGAGATCTTACAGCAGACCGGAATACCCAGAGCTGCCGGCGGAACAGTTTATACTGCCGAGGAAGCTAAGGCGGTAGCTAACCGCTTAGGTTACCCCGTACTTGTACGTCCTTCCTATGTACTTGGCGGACAGGGAATGCAGATTGCTACAAACGATGAAGAGATTGAGATCTTTATGGAGATCATCAACCGTATCGCCCAGGATCACCCCATCCTTGTAGATAAGTATCTCCAGGGCAAGGAGATTGAGGTTGATGCTGTCTGCGACGGAACAGATATCCTTATACCCGGAATCATGGAGCATATCGAGCGTACCGGAATTCACTCCGGAGACTCTATAAGCGTATATCCCGCGCCTACCATCGGTAAGCTTATAAAGGATAAGATCGCAGAGTACACAAGACGCCTTGCTAAGGCTCTTCACGTAAAGGGTATGATAAACATCCAGTTCATCGCCATCGATGAGGATGTATATGTTATCGAGGTTAACCCCAGGTCTTCCAGAACCGTTCCTTACATCAGTAAGGTAACCGGTATTCCTATTGTTGATCTTGCTACTGAAGTTATCCTCGGAAAGACTATTAGAGAACTTGGGTACGAGCCGGGTCTTCAGCCCGAGTCTCCTTACTACGCTATCAAGATGCCTGTCTTCTCCTTCGAGAAGATAAGAGGCGCTGAGATAAGCTTAGGACCGGAGATGAAGTCTACCGGTGAATGCTTAGGCATCTCAAAGAGCTACCACGAAGCGCTCTATAAGGCATTCCTCGGAGCGGGAGTCGAGCTTCCGAAGCATAAGCAGATGATCATCACCGTAAAGGATGCGGATAAGGGTGAAGCAATCGCTGTTGCAAAGAGATTCGAAAAGCTGGGATATATCATCTATGCGACAAGGTCTACAGCTAAGGCTCTTACCGAGGCCGGAGTTAAGGCGAGAAAGGTAAATAAGATCTCTCAGGAGTCACCGACGGTTATGGACCTTATCCTTGGTCACAAGATCGATCTTGTAATCGATACACCTACCCAGGGTAGAGACAAGACCCGTGACGGATTCCTCATCCGCCGTAACGCTATTGAGACCGGAGTGTACTGTATTACTGCTATGGATACGGCAAATGCTCTTGCAAAGGCACTTGAAAACGCTGTCGCTGAGGAGAGTCTCTCCTTGGTGGATATCGCTTCTATCTGATATGATTTTCGAAAAGAACTGCAGCAATTTGTTGTAGTTCTTTTTTTTTAATAAATCTTTCTTTATGTAATTTTATTTAGTATAATTACGTCAAAGGGTTTATTTTGTGAATTCTGTCCATTCTTGGAGGGATTATGGTAAAAGAGAGCGTAATGGTGCTTGGGGACAAGGAGACATTTATCATCAGAGTCCTTGTTAAAAAGATTAAGGATGCAGGGATGGATGCCGCTTTTGTTCCTGCTACAGTCAATGATATAAACGAGCAGTGGAACAATTACAGTATCATCACTTACTACTTCGAGACGGGAGAGATAGTCCCGGGAGAAATCGTGAGCTATCTGAATGATAAGCTGATAGATACGGACAGACAGATAATCCTTATCGGAGAGCAGGAGGATACAAGACATTTTGTTGATGGTATTGTCCCGACTCGGATCGCAAAGGTATTTACGAGACCTTTGGACAATGACAAGTATCTTGAAAAGGTAAGGCAGATGCTGGGAGCTCTTGCGGAAAATGAGAGCAAAAAGAGTATACTTATCGTTGATGACGACCCGAATTATCTTAGCCTTATAAGGGATTGGCTTAAGGATACTTACAAGCTTAATATGGCAAGCTCCGGGCTTCAGGCAATAAAGTGGCTTGGCAAAAATACGGTCGATCTAATACTTCTTGACCATGAAATGCCCGTTACGACAGGACCTCAGGTCCTTGAGATGCTTAGGAGCGAAGAAGAGACAAGAAAGATTCCCGTTATATTCCTTACGGGAAAGGGGGACAAGGCCAGTGTTATGCAGGTCGTGGCCCTAAAGCCGGAAGGCTATTTTTTGAAAACTGTCAAAAAAGATGAGCTTTTGGAAAAACTGAAGGAGTTTTTTGATCAAAGAGCCTGAAAAATGACCCCCGGGGACGGGGTTACTGTGTCATTATTTACAGCGTAGCTATCAAAGCTACGCTGTTTTTGTGCCTAAAAAAATGACACAGGGGGACGGGGTTGGGGGTTCATTTTTTGCGCAGCGTTTGCAGCGCTTTTTTATTGTGATTATAGACAAAGATTTGTGCTGTTTAGTTGTGGCCTCAAACCTCTTTGGGCATTTTTACAAGAGTTTTTCTCTGCAATTTCAAGGCTTTGGGATAGTTTTGTAAGTATTGACGAAGCAAATCTTTGTGCAGGTTGACGGATTTTTTGTTTCTTGTTGAATTTCGGAAATTGCAGGATATAATAAAGCCTGTTCTTTACTCGCGAGAAAGAATTCTTTATTTTCAACAATTCTATATTTAATTGGAGGGGAAATGAAACTAAAAACAGAGATCAGC
>CADATP010000009.1 GCA_902790935.1 uncultured Lachnospiraceae bacterium
AAGTTCTGTGACAAGATCGCGGTATTTAGTGACGGACACATTGCGGAATACGGAAGCCATGAGGAACTTGAGAAGATCCCGGGAGGCATCTACGCCGCTATGTTTGAGGCTCAGGCAAAGTACTACAGATAGTGAAAAACAAAAACGCAATATATGACCAGTCCTTAACAAAAGTTAGTAGGAATTAACAATGGGCTATATGATAGATTTTGAGTATATGAGAGTATGCTCAAAATCTATTTGTTTATCAGGAAAAATGTAAGCTAAAGATTGCGCACTCCGGCGCGAAAAGATTCGCAGGCGACTCTTTGATTTTACAAAAAAAGTGAGATAAAAATGAACCCGAATTACAGAAATGTATTTGCCGAGATCGGTATACCCGAAAACGAAGTAAAATCAAGACTTGAAGAGATAAAAGAGCAGTTTTTCCATGGTAAAGATTCCTTCTACCATGAAACTGCCGACGGTATGGCTTATTTGGAGGATACGGGAAATTTCGATGCCAGAACGGAAGGCATGAGCTACGGAATGATGATCTGTGTCCAGCTGGATATGAAGGATGAGTTTGACCGCATCTGGAAATGGGCCAAGAAATATATGTATATGACAGAAGGCTTCAGCGAAGGGTACTTCGCCTGGTCCTGCGCCACCGACGGAACTCCCAATGCAAACGGAGCCGCTCCGGACGGAGAGGAATTTTTCGTAATGGCCCTTTTCTTTGCAAGCCACAGATGGGGAGACGGAGAGGGAGACTTAAATTACTCCGCTGAGGCTAAAAAGATCCTTTCCGCTATGGTCCATAAAGGTGAGCCGGGAAGAGTCGGCGCTCCTATGTTTAACAGAGATAACCACCAGATCCTTTTTGTACCGGGAATCGATTACACCGATCCTTCATACCACCTGCCCCATTTCTATGAGCTTTGGGCTAAGTGGGGAAATGAAGAGGACAGAGAGTTTTTCGAAGAGGCCGCAAAGGTAAGCAGAGTTTACTTAAGCGAGGCTTGCCACCCCGATACGGGATTTTCCGCAGAGTATGCGGAGTTTGACGGATCGCCTATGTCAAGACCGATCCCCTGGTCAAAGGACAGACATGACTGGTTTTTCAGCGATTCCTACAGGACTGTTGCAAATATCGGACTGGACTATGCATGGTTCGGAAAAGACGAAGGACAGACTAAGGCAGCATATAACATTCAGCGCGCGCTTTTAAACGATATGGAAAATGACACTTACCATATCTACGAGGTAGACGGACGGATTGCCGGAGAAAAAGCTCTTCATCCCTTTGCCATAACAGCAACCGTTGCACAGTCTACTCTTGCGACAGAGCTTGATGATATCGCGAAAAAGTGGGTTAAGAAGTTTTACTCTATGCCCTTTAGGACCGGTGAGAGAAGGTATTACGACAACTGCCTGTATATGTTTGCTTTCCTTGCTCTCTCGGGAAATTATCGAATATATTAGGCAAAACGATAGCTTTAGATTTACAAAGAAGGAAATAATATGAACGAAGACAGAAGAGGGCCGGTAGCACCTAAGGACCCGACCATGAAAAGGCCCTGCTACTATATTATGAAAAACAAGGATGTCTGCGCATCGCCGCAGCCTGACGGCAGAGGCATCCAGTTTATATACGAAAGCGACGGACGTCTTAAGGCCAGCGCCAAATTGGTGGGAAGCCTTGAGGATGAAAAGATGATAGCCCAGCTCGACACCGTAGAGGGATTAAGAGCTCAGGTTCATTCCATAGGCGTATCTGTTAAAAAGCCGGGAGAGCCCTGCAATGTAAAGTTCGCTTTCCAGATGTACGGAAAGACCGATCCCTACGTATCGGGAACAACCCTCTATATGGATGTTCCTTCCGATGGTATGGAAATGGTGATGGAGCTTGACAAGTTCGACTGGTCAGATGACGATAATGTCCCCGGCCAGATCCGCTTCGAGTTTCCGAAGGCCGGAATGCAGGCAAAGGTTTCCGTTTGCTTTTATATGAACGATGGATATGACGCCCCCGAGCAAAAGACGGACAAGGATATCGATTTTACAAGCCCTGTATATCAGGCGATGATCGAGAAATCCCTTCTCCAAAAGGGAAATACCGGAAGGCTTAAGGCTGCTATAGATAAAGCAAGGCGCGGAGAGGAAGTAACCGTTGGATTTATCGGAGGCTCCATAACCCAGGGCGCGGGCGCTATCCCCATCAATGAAAACTGCTACGCTTACAACGCTTTTAAAGGCTTCTGCGACCTTACAGGAAGAGGATATGAGGACAATGTTAAGTATGTTAAGGCCGGCGTTGGAGGAACTCCTTCCGAGGTCGGAATCCTCAGATACAGGGCGGATGTTGAGAATAACGGAGAGATTTCTCCCGATGTGATGATCGTAGAGTTTGCGGTAAATGATGAGGGTGATGAAACGAAGGGAGAGTTCTATGATTCCCTTGTAAGAAAGATCTACAACAGTATGCAGAAGCCTGCGGTAATCCTTCTTTTCGCGGTATTTGTTGATGGATACAATCTTGAAGAGAGATTAAAGTGCGTCGGTGAGAGCTATAATCTTCCTATGGTCAGCACGAAAAAGAGCGTATATGACCAGTTCTATTTAAGCGAGGAAGAGGGTGGTATCGTTTCCAAGAATCAGTATTTCTATGATATGTACCATCCCACAAATGTTGGACATAAGATAATGGCCGACGGTCTTATAAATATGTTTAAGATCGCTGACAGTGCTCCTTATGAGGAAGACCTTGATATTACAGGTATCAAGCCACCTAAGGGCGGGGAATTCGAAAATATTTACTTTGTTGACAGAGCAAATATTGATAAGTGCAGCGCGGTAGTAAGCTACGACGCCGGGGCGTTTACCGGCGAGAGCAAGGAGCTTCAGTTTGTCGAGAGAAATCTTGATCTCGGAGGAACTCCGGAGTTTAAAAACAACTGGCTCTATGACGGAAAAGTCTGCAGGGAAAATGCCACATTCAGACTAAAGGTTAAGGCGTCAGCGCTTCTTGTGGCATATATGGATTCTGCGTCGATCGAAGTGGGAACCTGTAAGGTAGGCGTAGACGGAAAAGAAGTGCTTTCAATTGATCCCCATATTGTGGGATGGACGCATTGCAACGCTTATATAGCCTTCAGAGGCTTAGAGAATAAAGAGAGAGTAGTAGAAGTCACAATTCCCGAAAAGGATCTTGATAAGAGGTTTACGCTTCTCGGATTCGGAATTGTGGATTAAGGAGTCTTATGAAAAAGCTGGTGAATCCAATTTTAAAGATGGATTATCCGGATCCGGATGTTATCCGCGTCGGAGATACTTATTATATGGTTTCCACGACAATGTATTTTATGCCGGGCTGCGTTATCTTAAGGTCATACGACCTTGCCGAGTGGGAGATCGTCGGCTATGTGTACGATAAGCTTGACGATACACCTGCCGAGAGAATGGAATTTGAGAAAAACGAATATTCAGGCGGTATGTGGGCTCCATCCATTAGATATTGGGGTGAAGAGTTTTTTATCTCCTTCAGAAGTAACAGTGGGGATCATAATTATATATTCCGTTCTAAAAAGATAGAAGGCCCCTGGAAGAAAAACATACTTCAGGGAGCATTCCACGATTCATCGCTGCTTTTTGACGACGACGGAAGAAAATATATTGTTTACGGAAATACATAGATCCGTATCACAGAACTCAATGATGAACTAACTGCGCCCAAGGAAAGGGGACTTAACAGGATCCTCTTTAAAGACGAGACGGATCATATCCTGGGATATGAGGGATCCCATATTTATAAGATCGGCGAGTATTATTATGTCTTTGTTATAAACTGGCCCAAGGGCGGGGTGAGAACCGAGAGCTGCTTTAGATCAAAGAGCCTTACGGGAGAGTTTGAAGGAGGCGTGGTTTTATCCTCCGGAACGGACTACAGCCCTACGGGAGTAGCTCAAGGAGGAATCGTTGATACTCTAAACGGAAAGTGGTTTGCAGTCCTTTTCCAGGATATGGGCGCCGTGGGAAGAATACCCGTACTTGTACCCGTAACCTGGAAGGATGATTTCCCGGTATTCGGAGAGGACGGCAAGGCTCCGGAAAAGCTTGAGATAGTAAGCTCCAGACCCGGATATCCTTACGAGCCCTTATATGCATCCGACAGATTCCTGCCTAAGGAAGGTCTGCCCAAGGAAAGACAGCTGGCTCTTGTCTGGGAGTGGAACCATCAGCCGGATAATAACCTTTGGAGACTTTTGCCCGAGGGTGGCCTCGAGATAAAGACGGATAAGATAGCGATAAACCTTACCCATGCAAAGAACACTCTTACCCAGCGCATGCTCTGGCCGTGCTGTGGCGCAGAGGTTACTATAGACGCTTCGTCCCTGAAGGACGGAGATATCGCCGGACTTTGTGCCCTCCAGTACTGCTACGGTCTTGTGGGTATTATGAAGGAACTCGGAAATTACTACCTTGTAAGGATTGTCAGAAATACCGAGAAAGATAAAGACAATATGGCGAGAGTCGACTTTATGCCGGGTTATCTTACCGATAAGATAAGACTTGACGGACCTGAGGTGACGGTCTATCTGAAAGCAAATTTTGAGGATATGAAGGACAGACTTGATTTTTATTATTTCAAGAAAGATAAGTTCGTTAAAGTCGGAGCTCCTCATAAAATGGAATTCAGATTGTCACATTTTACGGGCAACAGATTCGGGCTTTGCGTGTACTCCACCAAGCGCCCCGGGGGAAAAGCAATATTTAAGAACTTTGTTTACAGTAACTAAAAAGGGGTAACAGATGGGAAAATAGGGAGAATTTCCCCAAAAACAAATCCGGTATGACATCATACCGGATTTAGTATTTATGGACATCTTTTTTGATACCTGAATTCTGGCGCCTGTACTCGCTGGGAGAGCAGCCCTTTTGCTGTTTGAAAAGGCGGTTAAAGGTGGAGATACTCGAAAAGCCCGAGGAAATGGCCACGTCTGTGATGGAAACATCGGGCCTTGCCAAAAGCGTTTCGGCTTCCTTGATACGTCTGAAGCAAAGATAATCGCTGAAGTTGTAATTTGTGTACTGCTTAAAGAGCCTCGAAAAGTGGAATTTCGAGAAGCCGGTATTTGCGGCGATATCTCCGAGACTCAGCTCTTCGGTAAAGTGGTTGTCGATATACTCCAAAGTCTCGTTGAAAAGCTCAACATACTCGCGACGCTTTGTGGGAGTAGTATTTGAAAAGACATTTTCCTGCTGAGTGTAGTTTTCTCCGATGGTTATAAAGAGCTTCAAAAGAAGCGCCTGTATTGAAAGCTCCGAAAACTCGCTGTTTCCGAAGTATTCGTTTCTCATCTGAAGAAGGAGGTTGTATATATCGTCGTATACGCCGGGATCCTTTTCGGATGTGATAAGTAAGGGGCGGGAGAGTATCGACATGATACGCGCGCTTCCCTTAAGCTTTGTTGCTGCACTGACATTAAGCAAAAAAACAAATCTTCTTCCCGTGGGGGGCGCGGTGATCTCGTGGATAACGCCCGGTGGGATGATCAAAATCTCCGAAGGGTTTAAAACAAAGGTTTCATTGCCGCAGACTACCGTATAAATATTCTCAATAGGAAGAAGGATCTCCATGGCGGAATGCCAGTGAGCTTCAAATCCGTGGTTCTGCTCATTTAACCATATTCTGTGGAGACTTTTGGCAGGATATTCAACTATTTCATGGCCGTCGGAAACTGTTCTCGCACCGGTCCAGTCGTTATTTACCGAGTAATATTTCTCAGTAATCTGTTCTGGGATATATGACATTTCGTTTCTCTTGGGTTTTTAAGTATAATAGCAATAATTGGTTACCTGTTTTATGGCTACAGCACTCATTATAACATAATTTACCAAAAATAAAAGCGGATATGTGTCTAATTTGTACCAAAAAAGCCCACATTTATATAAGAGAAATGTACAAAAAAGATAATAGCAAAATTTGAGAAGTATGACGCACGAAATAATAAGCGAAGAAAAGGGGTGAAAATTATACTTAAATCTAGTATTTGGGACGGAGTATGCAATTATGCACAAAATCGGCTTTTTTAAAAAATACATGGCACTTGGCCTTATGGCTGCCATGTGCATGAGCGGATGTGCATCCGCAACGGATGGGGGAAGAACCGGGAGCACCGCAGATGTACCGGAGCAAAATCTGACAAGTGATGAATCGAAAGATTCTGTAAATAATATAGAAGATACTTCGCAGGATAAGCCGCTGGACAAGGACGAATCCGTAGACACTCTGGCGGAGGAAGCTGCGATTCCGGCCCTAAGGGATTCAATGGAAGAGGAGATGGGAGTGTTCGCAGGGTGTGCAGTCACGGGAAGCGAGATCGATGACCCGAAGGTCTGGGAGATCATCACAACCCACTTTTCCGCGGTCACTCTGGGAAACGAACTTAAGCCCGATGCCCTTGTGGGATACAGCGTAGGAAAATGTCCCGGAACGCAGACGGATGAGCTGAACGGAGAGACGATAACGGTTCCGAAACTCGATTACTCCAGAGCGGAGAAAATCTTAGACAAGATCCTTGAGTGGAATAATCAAAACCCGGACAGAAAGATAAAGGTAAGAGGCCACGTGCTTGTCTGGCACTCACAGACGCCGGAATGGTTCTTCCATGAAGATTACGACAAGAACAAGCCCTATGTCAGCGCCGCCGAAATGGACAAGAGACAAGAGTGGTACATACGAACGGTACTTACACACTTTACCGGCGAGGACAGTAAATATAAAGATCTGTTTTACGGATGGGATGTCGTAAACGAAGCGATAAGCGACGGGACGGGAACTTACCGGAGCGACAATGAAAATCCGAATGAGTCCTTAAGCGAGGACAGACACGGAAGCAATTCAAGCTGGTATCACATATACGGAAACGGCGACTTCATTGTAAACGCCTTTAAGTATGCCAACAAATATGCTCCCGAGAGCTTAGAGCTTTACTATAACGATTATAACGAATGTAGTTTCAATAAGAAGAAAGGCATCCTCAGTCTCCTTGAGGAGATAAAAGCAGCCGAAGGTGCACCCGGCGAGGGCACGAGAATCTCAGCCATGGGAATGCAGGGACACTACGGAATGGATTCGCCTTCTTCCGGAGATATAATCTCCTCTATTGCAGATTACGCCAAAGTAGTCGGGAAGGTACAGATCACCGAACTCGACATCAGCGCAAGCGATGAATACGATGGCAGTGATGAAGCAAAAAATGAGGAGAATGAAAAGCTTCGAAAGAGATATAATATGATCAAGTACTCGGTGAACTCTTCCAATATGGAAGGAGATGTGGTCACGGGTATCACGTTCTGGGGTACGGTAGATCATTACTCATGGCTTCAGTCAAGATCGAACGTGGGCGGAGGAAACACAACTGGACTTCCCCAGATGCCTCTTTTGTTCGATGAAAACTATGAGCCGAAACCCTGCTTCTATGTTTTCGCAGGTAAGAAATAAATCCCGGTTATTAAGGATCGATCAAATACACAGGCGCCTCCCAAGGGAGAGCTCCGGAGGATGAAATGAACAAAACTCTGAAAAAAATCTTAATAGCAGTTGGCGTAGTCGCAGTCTTCGTTGGCGTATGCGTACTGCTCTCAATGAGAAAGACCAAAGATTTCCATGAAAAATATGAAGGAGCCGATCTTACCGAAGAGGTAAGCATTGCTGAAAAGACCGGCACGTATGAAAAGTATCTTGCCAAATATCCCGATGCAAAGGATTGTGACAAAGAAGTAGAGATCGACCTCTTTGATTACGAAGCTGAAGGAAATGTTAAAGTAGAGACCAATTACCAGGGCGAGAGCAAAGTACTCTTTACCGATACCGGCTCGGTTACAAGCTGGAACGTAAATGTTCCCGAGAACGGTTTCTACAATTTATACATGGAGTACCTTGCGGCCGAGTCCAGAGGTGTTGCGGCAGAGAGAAGAGTGCTTATCAATGACGAGCTTCCCTTCGACGATGCAACAAGCATTGAGTTCTCCAGAATGTGGACCAACGGAGGCCCCGTTAAGGTAGACAACCAGGGCAACGAGATCCGTCCCACACAGGTTGAGGTTTACGGATGGCAGTCAGCATACTTTGTTGACGATATGGGATACGTAAACGAGCCTTACAAATTCTATTTTGAAAAGGGCGACAACAAGCTCACTCTCGACGCGGAGAACGAGCCCATCGCAATCAAAAAACTTGCGGTTGTCGGAGTAAAGAAGATTGCTTCTTATGAGGAATACATAGCAGCGCAGCCCGCTGATAACAGCACCGAGGCAGCGAAGAGCTATCACGAGGTGATCGAGGGAGAGGATTCAACAATAAGATCCGAGTCATCACTTTACGCTAAGTATGACAGATCTTCACCCACCACTTCACCCAACAGCGTAACTACCACCGTCCTCAACTACGTCGGAGGAGATGCCTGGAGAAGTAACGGCATGTGGGTAGAGTGGGAATTCGAAGTTCCCGAAGACGGATACTACAACGTAATGGTTAAGGCCCGTCAGAACTACGCAAGAGGAAGCGTATCTAACCGCTCGGTACTTATCGACGGAGAGATTCCTTTCAAGGAACTCGAAGAAGTTTCCTTCGCATACAGCAATGACTGGGAATGCAAGAGCCTTGCGGATGAGAACGGAACTCCCTACAATATCTACCTTACTAAAGGCAAGCACACGATCCGCCTTGAGGCAACTTTGGGAGAACTCGGAGCCCTTCTTTCCGAGCTGGAGAACTCAACATACAGACTTAACCAGCTTTACAGAAAGATCCTTGTTTACACCGGAGCTACCCCGGATCAGTATCGTGATTACAAGATCGAATCAACCTATCCCGAAATCATAAAGGGAATGGATATCGAGTCCAAGAGACTCTTCAAACTCGTAGATGACATGGTTGAATACAGCGGACAGAAGGGTGACTACATCGCATCCGCTCAGACCATGGCTCAGCAGCTTGAAAGATTTGTTAAGAAGCCCCAGAAGATCACACTTGAGTTCCTTACATTTAAGGACAACATTACCGCACTCGGTACTGCGGCCCTTAACCTTTCGGAGACAAAGCTTGATGTCGACTATATCGAGATCACCGGAACTTCCGAAAAAGCCAAAGTAGTTAAGAGCAACTTCTTCAAGTCTGCATGGCACGAGATCAAATCCTTCGTTGCTTCCTTCATCGTTGACTATAACGCAGTCGGAGACGTATATGAAGGAGGAGAGGCTAAAGATGCTATCACCGTCTGGGTACTTACCGGACGTGACCAGGGAACAATACTTAAGTCGATGATCGACGATACCTTCACACCGGATACGGGAGTTAAGGTTAACGTAGAGATCGTTGACGCAGGCGCACTCCTTAATGCAGTGCTTGCCGGAAGAGGACCTGACGTTGTTCTTTCCGTCGGAGCCGACCAGCCTGTAAACTACGCGCTGAGAAATGCGGCAGAGGACATTACCCAGTTCCCCGATTATAAAGAAGTCCTTTCACACTACTCACCTTCTTCATATGAGCAGTACAGTCTGGATGGACATATTTACGCAATACCTGAGCAGCAGACATTCAACGTAATGTTCTACCGCAAGGATATCTTAGAAGAGCTTGAGCTTGAAATTCCCGATACCTGGGATGAACTTATTGAGATGCTTCCCACAATCCAGGGTAACAACCTCTCAATCGCGCTCCCCAGTGCGGGCGGTAGCTCAACCTCAGCCGGAGCAACAACAACGGTTGCTTCCAACGCACCTGACCTTTCGCTTTACTTTACACTTCTTTTCCAGTACGGAGGAGATATGTACAACGAGCCCGGTACCAGCACAACAGTTGATACCGAAGCCGGAATCAAGGCATTTGATGATTACGTTAAGTACTTTAACGACTACGGTATTCCCGTTTACTTCGACTTTGTAAGCCGTTTCCGTTCGGGAGAGATGCCTATCGGTATTGCACCTTACTCAACCTACAACACCTTACAGGTATCCGCACCCGAGATCAGAGGACTTTGGGATTTCACCCTTATCCCCGGCGTGGAAAAGACTGACGAACAGGGCAATACCTACATTGACAGAACCTGCTTCATCACCGGTAATGCAACAATGATGCTTGCAACCGATGATGAGAATATCAAGCAGAATTCATGGGAGTTCATGAAGTGGTGGGCAAGCATTGACACCCAGGTTCGTTTCGGACGTGAGATAGAAGCGCTCCTTGGTGCATCCGCGAGATACAACACCGCTAACAGAGATGCCTTCTCCAAACTCTCTTGGAGCGTGGACGATATCGAAGTCCTCGCTGCACAGTGGGATCAGACAAAGGGTATCAGAGAAGTACCCGGCGGTTACTATACCGGCCGTCACCTTGCAAATGCTGTACGTAAGTGCATCAATGACAAGGACGATACACGAGAAACCATTATTGACTATTCAATAAAGATAGACGAAGAAATCACCAAGAAACGTAAAGAGTTTGGAATGCCTTACGAAGAGTAAGGAAAAAACTTCTTGAATGAGGAAGAAAATGAAAGAAAAGCAAGACGGTTATTTAAAAAAATACTTCCAGCTTAGAAAGCATAATGCTCAGGTAGCATGGAAGAAGATGAAGGTGAGCAAGAACTGCTACATATTCCTTGCTCCTTACGCAATCCTGTTTACGATGTTTTTCGTATTCCCGGTTGTAGCTTCAATTTATTTCAGCTTTACTTACTACAACATACTTGAGCCACCGAGATTCATCGGACTCAACAACTACATAAGCCTTCTTCTTGAAGACGATATATTCCTGATAGGTATAAAAAACACACTTATCATAGCAGTGGTCACGGGACCTTTGGGATACATAATGTCCTTCCTGTTTGCATGGCTCATCAATGAGCTTCCCAGATGGGTACGAAGCGTAGCGGTCGTTGTTTTCTACGCACCCTCCATTGCAGGTAACTGTTATGTAATCTTCTCAGTATTCTTCAGAGGTGATGCATACGGATGGGTTAACTCGATGCTTATGAATTTAGGTATCATCGACAACCCTATCCTCTGGTTTACAAATCCCAAGTATATGCTTCCGGTTTGTATGCTGGTAATCCTCTGGATGAGTCTTGGTACTGGATTCCTTTCCTTCGTAGCCGGACTTCAGGGCGTCGACAGATCGATGTACGAAGCAGGATACATGGACGGTATCAAGAACCGTTGGCAGGAGCTTTGGTTCATCACCCTTCCCAGCATGAAGCCCATGCTTATGTTCGGTGCGGTTATGACCATCACACAGTCCTTCAACGTTTGTGACGTAACAATGCAGCTTTGCGGATATCCCAGTACGGACTACGCAGCCAGAACAATCGTAACACACCTGTTTGACTACGGTTTCTCGAGATTCGAGATGGGTTATGCATGTGCGATCGCGACTATACTATTCCTGATGATGTTGATTGTTAACAACGCAATTCAGAGTTTACTTAGAAGAGTAGGAACCTGACAATGAGTAAAAAGAGAAAGAAAGAATTAGAAGAAAAGCCTTATCATAAACCTCTTGTGAAGAGAAGAAAGCCTAACCGCTCAATAGCCGGTGACATCGCTTTATATTTCTTCCTTGTACTGGTTGCGCTGATAATGGTATTCCCTATTGTTTATGCAGTTAGCTCGGCTCTTAAGCCCTTGGATGAGCTGTTTATGTTCCCTCCGAGGATCTTCCCCAGGAACCCTACCATAAACAACTTTACCGACCTTTTTGTTACCCTCGGTAAATCATGGGTTACATTTTCAAGATACCTTTTCAATACAGTATTTATGACTGCAGTTGGTACCGCAGGACATCTTATCATCGCATCAATGGGTGCATTCGTACTTGCTAAGTACGACTTCCCCGGCGGAAAAGCGTTCTTCAAGATCGTAACACTTGCGATGATGTTCACAGGATACGTTACAGCTATCCCCAACTACATGATCATCAATAAACTCGGATGGATCGATACATACTGGGCAATCATCATCCCCGCATTCGCTTCTCCCATGGGACTCTTCCTTATGAAGCAGTTCATGGAAGGACTTCCCACCTCGCTTATCGAAGCGGCGAAGATCGACGGTGCGAATGAGTGGAAGGTATTCTTCCAGATAGTAATGCCGAATGTTAAGCCTGCATGGATGACCCTCATCATCTTCTCTGTACAGGGCCTTTGGAACAACAGAGCATCAACATTCATCTATTCCGAGGAGAAAAAGACACTCGTATTTGCACTCGGACAGATTTCACTCGGCGGTATCGCCAGAACCGGTCAGGCCGCAGCCGTACTGGTTGTTGTCATGATCGTACCGATCATCATCTTCATCTTCTCTGAGAGCCAGATCCTTGAAACAATGGCAAGCTCCGGACTTAAGGATTGATGATTTTAGAAAAATTTTGACGAGGATTAGTATGAAAAACAAATTTCTACGCTTCGGACTTGCAGCAGCAGGTGCAATATTCGCATCACTTGCTCTTCCGATGACCGCACAGGCGGGCGAGACAAATTACACATATGTATATGACTACTGGGAAGATGTTCAGGAATGTCCTGACACCTACACCGTAGCAAGAACTTTCACATATCTGGATCTTGGACTTGAGAAAAACTTCAAGAACCCCGAGTCTTTATATGTTCACGGAAACAAACTCTATGTCTGCGATACAGGAAACAACCGTATCGTTATCTTCGAAAGAGTTTCAACCGATGAATTTAAGTTCATAGAGGAGATCACCTCCATTAAAGGCTCTGAGATAAACGAGCTTAACGCTCCCGCAGATATAGCCATCGGTGATGACGGATCCATCTTTATCGCCGACAGAGGTAACTCAAGAATCGTCAAAGTTGACAGCGAATACAACTATCTTATGGAGTTTGTAAAGCCGGTTGACTCGGCTATCCAGGATGACCTCATCTTCAACCCCGATAAGATCGTTTGCGATACCGCAGGAAGAGTTTACTGCTCAGCTACCGGTATCAACAAAGGACTTGTTAAGTATGAAGCGGACGGAGAGTTTTCCGGATTCGTAGGAGCTACTCCCGTTGCTTACAACATTACAGATTATCTTTGGAAGAAGTTCGCATCTCAGGAACAGCGTGCACAGATGGAATCCTTCGTTCCTACCGAGTACGATAACGTATACATCGACAAGGACGGATTCATCTATGCCTGTGCCGGCGGACAAAAAGAAGAAGACCTTGATGCTGAAACCGTTGATGCCGTTAGAAAGCTTAATATGCTTGGCAGCGATATCTTAGTAAGAAACGGAGATTATCCTGTTTACGGCGACCTTTACTGGTCAGGCGGCGGCGGAATCACCGGACCTTCTTATTTCAAAGATGTAACAGTATTTGACAATGATATTTTTGTTTGCCTCGACCAGAACAGAGGACGTCTCTTCGGATATGACGATCAGGGCAGACTTGTATATGCTTTCGGCGGTAACGGAAATATGGACGGTTACTTCCGTAAGCCCGTATCTCTTGAACATATGGATTACGATCTTCTCGTCTTAGACCAGCTTGATTGTGCGATCACATTGTTCATCCCTACCGAAGTAGGTAATCTCATCTACACCGCTATGGACCAGTTCGACCACGGTGAGTATGATGAGGCACAGGCTTCATGGGAACAGGTAAAAGCCTTAAACGGTAACTACTCACTTGCTTACATCGGAATCGGACGTTCGCTTCTTCGTAAGGAACAGTACAAAGATGCTATGGAATACTTCGAAGTAAAGTACGATGACGAGAATTACTCAAGAGCATTTGCTCAGTACCGTAAAGTTTGGGTTAAAAAGAACATCGGTTGGATCGTTGCCGTAATATTAGCGCTTTTCCTTATTCCTCTCGGAATAGGTAAGGTAAAGCAGATCAGACATGAGATCGATATTGCGGACATCTTCAGAGTATAAAAGGATGGAGTAGGGTATGTTTAAAGCCTTAACAAAAAAAGAAACATATATCAGATATCTTAAATCATTAAAATTCTCTCTTTACTGTATGACCCATCCCCTGGACGGATTCTGGGATCTTACACACGAGAAGAGAGGAACATATGCAGCGGCGAACACTATTCTGTTCATTACACTTCTTACCAGAATACTTAAGCTCCGCTACACAAGCTTCCTGTTTTTGACAGTATACTGGGAGGACATAAACATATTCCTCTATATCGCAAGTATACTTTTTCCCCTTGCACTTTGGGTTGTCGGAAACTGGGGACTTACAACACTGTTTGACGGTAAAGGCCGTTTAGGCCAGGTATACATGGCAACATGTTACGGCATGGCACCGTATCCCATCATACAGATTCCCTTGATGATCGTAAGTAACTTCGTTACCATCGAAGAAGGTCAGTTCTACTCGGTACTAAGTGTTATATCCCTTGTGTACTGCGCTTTCCTCATAATAACGGCGATGGGACAGATTCACGATTTCGGATTCGGAAAGAACATTTTATTTACAATAGCTTCTCTTTTTGCAATGCTTGTAATGGTATTCATCCTTATGATCTTCTTTAGTATGATCTCCCAGGGTGTTGCGTACTTTATCTCAATCGGAAGAGAGCTTATGTTCCGAATATAAGGGCATTTATAATACAACCTATTAAGGATTGGAGTTGTCATGAAGAAACAAAAGAAACCTTTGACCGAAGCTCAGGTCGAAAGATTACAATCTGTAAAAGATACATTAAAAAGCCTGATATTCCCGGTTGTTCTGGTAGCTGTTATCGGAGCTGCGGTATATGCAGTTATTCATTTTGTTAATCCTGATACGGAAACAGAACCGGTTCAGCCCTACGGATATACCGGAGATGAAAAGCCTATAGTAAGAGAGACCGAAGATCTTATATTTACTATGGATCCTCTTACTACACACTTTACGGTCGAGCAGAAATCAACCGGAAAAGTATGGGCTTCATACATTGAGGATGCTGAAAGCGACGGAATCGCCCTTGGTACAGAAAAAGCAAAGATGCAGTCAAATGTTATTCTTTCTTACGCTGTTACCAACGGACTCGAGACAGTATTCGACAGTAAGTCTTTCAGCGTAGACAAGGGCATTTACGAGATAGAAGAGGACGGAGATACCGTTAAACTTCTTTGCTCGCTCGGTAATGTAAATAAAGAGTATGTTATTCCTACAGTTATAAGAGCGACCGAATTTGAAAACTATCTTGCTCAGATGGATTCAAGCTCACAGTCTGCTGCAAAGGACTTCTATAAGAAGTACGATATCAATAAGCTTAAAAAGAGCGATGACAAGGAAGCACTCCTTGCAAGTTATCCCATCCTTGAGACCGAGCCTATCTATGTACTCAGAGACTCAGTCAACGAGGTAAGAAAGCAAAAGCTCCAGGCCGCATTTGAAGCTGTAGGATATACTTACGATGACTATCTTGCAGATAAGGAACTTGACCTTTCAAGCTCCGTTTCCGAGAATCCCGTATTTAACCTTGAGATGGATTTCAGACTTGAAGGAAACGAGTTTATTGTTGAGATTCCGTTCGACTCCATCGAATACGATCCTTCAACACCTGTTTACACCGTAACTCCTCTTCCCTATTTCGGAGCTGCAAGCAAGGAAGATGAAGGATTCCTCTTCGTACCCGAAGGCGGCGGTGCACTTATCAATTACAATAACGGAAAAACATCCCAGAGCGACTATTATGCAAATGTATACGGCTGGGATATGGATATCAGAAGAGATTACGTTATCCACAACACCAGAGCTTACTTCCCCGTATTCGGTCAGTCCTGCGGCGACAGTTCATACATCTGTATCCTTGAGGACGGATCCTCATATGCCGCTGTTCAGGCATCTGTAAGCGGAAGAGCAAACAGCTACAACTTTGTAGATGCAAAGTACACGTTAAGCAACAGAGAAAAATTCGATATCGGTGATATCGCTAACTCAGACGTATACGCTTATCTTCCCGAGCTTCCCAAGGGAGAGAAGATCGTTCAGAGATATACATTTATAGACAGTAACGATTATGTTGATATGGCATATGCATACAGATACTATCTCGAGAGAGAGTACGGACAGTATATGTCACTTAACGATTACACTCAGGCTCCTGTTACTGTAGAGATCATCGGCGCCATCGACAAGGTTCAGCAGGTCGCCGGTGTTCCCGTATCACTTCCTTTAAAGCTTACTTCCTACGATGATGCGGCAGAGATTATAAAAGACCTTGACGAGCAGGGACTTGGAAATCTCTCTGTAAAGCTTACGGGATGGTGTAACGGTGGTGTTAACCAGAAAATCCTTACCAGGGTACATCTTATTAACGACCTCGGTTCAAAGAAAGACTTAAGAGAGCTTTCACAGACCGCAAAGGACCTTGGGGTAGACCTTTACTTAGACGGAATCACACAGTACGCTCACAGAAGCAACATCTTTAACGGATTCTTCTCTTACAGAGATGCTGCAAGACTCCTTACAAAGGAGAGAGCTGAGCTTTACAGATTCAGCCATATCACATATAAGGCAAGAGAGGGATTTAAGAGCTACTATCTCCTTCATACACCTCTTGCTCTTAAGATGGCCAATAACCTTGTTGATACAGCTGTTAAGTACGGAACCGGAGTTTCCTTCCAGGATATCGGTATGGACCTTTCTTCAGACTTCTACAGAAAGGACTACCACTCCAGAGAAAACGCTAAGCTCCTTAACGAAGAGCTTCTTAAGACCCTCGATGACAGAGGGGCAAAGCTTATGATCAATATGGGTAACGATTATGCGATCCCTTATGCTGATGTTGTTACTTCTATGGATCTTAAGGGAAGCGGATATACCGTAATTGACAGCGAGGTTCCTTTCTATCAGATAGCTGTACACGGCTACATCAATTACACCGGAGATCCCATAAATATCTGCGGTAATGATGAAGAAGAGCTTTTAAGAAGCGTTGAGTACGGTGCGGGACTTAACTTCACCTTTATGAAAGAAAGCTCATTTGTACTCCAGAAGACCTTATATCCCGAGTATTACGGATGTGAGTATGACTCATGGAGAGACAGAATGATAGAGATGTGCACAAGACTTAACGACGAACTCGGCCACACCTTCAACCAGGAGATGACAGGACACGAGATCCTCGGAGATTATGTCAGATGCACAACATATGCCGACGGTACAAAGGTATATGTAAACTACGGCTTCTCCGATTCCTACACAGCTCCCGACGGAACAGTAGTAGCACCCAGAGATTACGCAGTAGCAAAATAAGTATTTGTAATGTTTACGAAAGGCTAACAAAATGGATAAGAAACCTAAGCACAGATACGTCGGACTTGAAAAACGTAAAGCGATAGCGGGTTATCTCTTTATTCTCCCCTTTATAATCGGATTTGCGTTTTTCATGGTTAAGCCCTTCTTCCAGTCCCTGTACATGAGCTTCAACACAGTTGAACTCGGTGCCGGAAAATTCGATATGATCTGGAACGGATTCGGCAACTATGTATATGCGTTCAGAACCGACCCTGAATACGCAAGATTACTTACGGAAGAGCTTTTGCGAATGCTTGTATATTCGCTTGCTATTATCGTCTTTTCCTTTTTCGTGGCACTTATCCTTAACCAGAAGTTCCACGGAAGAGCCCTTGTAAGAGCGGTATTTTTCCTTCCCGTAATCCTTTCATCAGGTGTTATGTTAGGACTCGAGTCCAACAACTCCCTTATCGCCTCGCTGCAACAGCAGGTAGAAGAGGTTACAACCGGAATAAGCATTACGGACGGATTGCAGACCATCCTGCGAACAACCGGAGTCGGTGTAAGGGCCTTTGAGAAGGTATTCGAGGTCATAGATAATATTTATGATGTAGCTCTTGCATCCGGAATGCAGATAATCATTTTCCTCTCGGGACTTCAGACTATTCCCAAGAGCATGTATGAAGCTGCCGATATCGAGGGATGTACCGCATGGGAGAGCCTTTGGAAGATCACATTCCCTTCCATCAGTTCACTTTTCCTTGTTAACTGGATTTACACCGTTGTTGACTTCTGTATGAGATCCGACAACGAACTTGTTGAAAAGCTTCAGAAGGTTATGATCCAGAACCAGAACTACGGAGCATCCGCGGCGATGACATGGACCTACTTCCTGATAGTAATCGCGTTTATTGGAATAACCTCACTACTTCTCAATAAGGTGGTATATTATAATGACTAAGACAAAGATTAAAAAAGAGAGCTTTTGGGAAAGAAATAAAAAGTCCGAAGGTTATCTGCTTAAGAAAAAGCTTACACAGATTTTCATAAGCGTTACCAGATTTATCCTGCTTTTCGGACTTTGCTTCCTTATCCTGCAGCCCATACTTAACAAGATATCCGTCAGCCTCATGGAAGAGCAGGACCTTTACAACCCCATCGTTGTATCAATCCCTGTTCACTTTACAACCAGTAACTACAAGCTGGCTGCAGAGATCATGAACTACGGAAAAGCCTTTACGAATTCGCTTATAATCTCTTTTACGATCGCTATCCTTCAGATCGCTGTATGTACTCTTGTAGGATACGGATTTGCGAGATTTAAGTTCCCTCTTAAGAAATTCTGGTTTGCGATGGTTATGCTCGTAATAATCATTCCGCCCCAGGTTATTTCAAACTCCCTGTATCTGCACTTTAGATTCTTTGATTTCCTTGGAATCATTAAGCTGATCACAGGAAATACGCTTAACTTAAGAGGACTTAAGCTTCCTTACTACCTTATGAGTGCCGGATGTATGGGACTTAAGAACGGACTTTACATTTATATGATCCGTCAGTTCTTCAGAAACATCCCCAACGATATGGAAGAGGCTGCTTACGTAGACGGATGCGGCATGCTTAAGACCTTCGTAAAGATCATGCTTCCCGAAGCCAAGCCCATCATCACTTCCTGCTTCCTTTTTGCTTTTGTATGGCAGTGGACAGACGGCTTCTACTCAAATATGTTCCTTGGAAACACAACTCTTGTAAGTACAAGTATTTCAAGAATCGTAGACTCCCTGGGAGCGTATATGCAGCGTATCTTAGGCGCAAAGGTAAGTATTTCGGTTGCACAGTCCAACGCCGTATTATCAACGGGTACACTGATGGTTGTCGGACCTGTGATCATCCTTTATCTCTTTGCACAGAGACAGTTCGTTGAGAGTATTTCTTCATCCGGTATCAAGATGTAATATCGGATAATATGACAAAGTAGCGCATTAAAGTTAATTTTGACAAACTTTGAACAAAATTTGAACAAATTTTGAACAAACACATTGATTTTTTGAGAAGGGTGTGCTACTATACTTTTGGTAGTATGTTTCACGGACTCCCGGAAAAGTCCCTGGAACGTAATATATATTCTATATGGAGGGTAAATATAGTATGAGAAAGAAAATGACCTCAAAGGTTATGTCTGTTGCTCTTACAGCAGCAATGGCAATGAGCCTTGCAGCATGTTCAAACACTGCTGCTCCTGCAGAAACACCTGCAGAGACACCTGAGACTCCCGCTACCACCGAGACCCCTGCAGCTGACGTTGTAGAGGAGCCCGCTGAAGATGTTGAGCCTTACACCGTTATCACCGACGCTGACGGAAATCCCGTTGACCTTGGTGGAATGGAAATTATCATCCGTGACTGGTGGACCGATCCCGAGAACTACTACCTTACAAATCCTCAGAACGAGTACGATGAAGCTCGTAAAGAGTATGTAGAGTGGTGTGAGGAGAAGTACAACTTCACCATTAAGCAGATGGCAATTTCTGACTGGGGATCAACTCCTGCAGACTTCGTAGATTATGTTACCACCGGTGGTGATGACAACAACTACATCTGGATCGTTCGTGATTCAGCTGAGATGGCTAAGGCAGTAGCAACCGGACTTTGCTATGATCTTAGCAAGCTTGATTGCCTTGACTTCTCTGAGGAAATCTTTACTGCAAACAAGGTACATGAGCAGTATACTTACAAGGGTGGCATCTATGCTATGTACACCGGTATTTCTGAGCCTCGTGACGGTATCTTCATCAACGAGCAGATCCTTGCTGACGCTAACGTTGATGTAAACGAGATTTACGATGCACAGGCTGACGGAACCTGGACTTGGGACAAGTTCAAGGAAGTTATGGATAGAATCCAGAAGGATACTGACAACGACGGAACCAACGATATTTGGGGCGTTACCGGTAACACCGGTGGATGGGGTAGAGACTTCGCTCTTTCAAACGGCGGTGAGTTTGTAGGTAGCGGCGATAACGGATACACTTACAGACTCGAAGATCCTCAGACCATCGAAGGTCTTGAGTTCGCTGTAGAGCTTATGAACGACTACTACATGCCCAGACCTGAAGGCGCACAGTGGGATTACTACAAGGAAGAGTTCCTTGCAGGTACCGTTGCATTCGCAATCGACGGATTCTACGCTGGATGCCCCGGCGGACAGTGGGCTGACGCTACTTTCCCTGTTGGATTTGTAATGCTTCCTAAGGGACCTTCAGGAAAGATCCTTAACTGCTGGTCTAACAACCCTACCGTTATTCCTTCATGCTATGATGATGAGAAGGCTTGGGACCTTGCTTTCGCTTACTACATCATCAACCAGGATCCTGCCGGATACGAAGGATACAACGGACAGATCTCTCGTGCTCGTTCCGGAATCTTTGATGACAGAGCTTGCGAAGAGACCGTTCCTATGATGTCAGAAGCTGAGCATGGTATGATCACTTATGACGGAATGATCCCCGGACTTGAGACCGGTTCACAGCTTACCTGGAACCTCTATCCCGGCGCAGACGTATCTGCAGCTGTAGATGGTGCAGCAGAGTCTTGGAAGTCATTCATCGACCAGGCTAATGGTCAGTAATTGACGCTATAGACCGATAGGTTATAAATAAATACTTAAAAAAGGGACTGTATTTTCCGGTGCAGTTCCTTTTTTTGTGCATTTTTTTAGGGGAACTTAAGAAAACTTCGAGTTGTAAGATGTGCACAAAGAAATGCGAGGCGTGTCGTAAAAACTATACAAAATAAATATAGCAAAATTTGAGCAAAGGGATGAGAAAACGGCATAGATTAAATAGAATCCTATGAGCCTGTAATATAGAATAAGACTGTATTTTAAGAATACCCTGCAAATATTTATTACTTAAAGTCAGAAGGGGATTATGAAGACTAAAGATTTACTTAAAAAAATAATAGTTTGCTCAACCCTTGTCTCCTTACCTGCTTCTCTTGCCGGATGCACGGCAGAAACAGGTCAGGAGCCTCTTATTGTACTTGAGAGCGGAGATGATGAAGCGGCTTATACTCTTGTGGAGTGTACAAGAGATGACGTTCAGGAGACTCTGCCCCTCAGATGTGTGTACACAAAAGAGGATGAACAGGAAGTCTATTTTCCTGTCAGCGGAAAGCTTATAGACAAGGTCTATGTTTCCGAAGGAGATGAGGTTAAAAAAGGTGACCTGCTTGTTGCTCTTGCGGTTGGAAATCTCAAGGCGGATATCGCAAATCTTGAGTACCGCATTAAGAGAAATGAGCTTCAGCTAGGTTATATTGATGAGGAAGAGAGCTTAGACAGTCAGACTCAGTATCTGAATTTCATGTTTTTAACAAACGGAGATGAAGATGCCAAGAGTAACCTGAACAAAGGTCTTGAAGAACTTAAGGAAAGCAACGATTACCGCAGGCAGTCAATCAATGATTCACTGGAATTTGACAGAAAGGCTCTTGCAAATCTGAAGAACGAATACGCAAACAGCAGGGTTTATGCGCAGTTCGACGGCAAAGTAAGCACTATTGCGGAAAACCTCGAAGGTTCTACTTCTAATATAGAGAAGTGTATTATGACGATCGTAGACAATTCGGAGGGCTTCTTTGTATCAGAGGATGAAAGCTTTACTAAGTATTTTTCGGAGGACAGCGTTGTCTCCATGAGAGTGGTATCCGGAAGCGGAAAGGGAGATTACGAGCTTGTTCCCTACGATATGGAAGGCTGGGGAGAGAAGCAGTTTTTCAGGATCTTTAGCGGAGAGAATGCGGACAGTCTTGAAGCGGGTACAAAGGGCGAAATGACCGTTGTTACTTCGGAACATAAAAACGTTCTTTGCCTTCCTTCAAATTGTGTAAGAAGTGCGGGAGAGGATTCTTACGTTTATGTCGTAAACGATGAAGGATTAAGAGAGGTTGTCTGGGTTGAGGTCGGACTATCCGGTAACGGCAAGACCGAGATAATCAGTGGATTAAATGAAGGGGATAGCGTAATTAAAAGCTGATGAATAGTATGTATAACTTTAAAAAATATATAGCCGCTTTTACGTCAGCAGCTTTGATGGTAACCGGGGCCATATCTGTGACCGGATGCGCTGCCGAAACGGGAGATGATGAAGTTATAGAGCTTCTCGACCCCGTAAGTGTATCCGTTAGCTGCGCCCCCGTTACGAGACGTAACATATACAGTTCCAAGATCCTTTCGGCAATATGCACTCCGAACGTTACGGAATATGCTTTCGATAAAGATATTGTCTTTTCGGAGTACAACGCTATGCCCGGAGATCTTGTAAAGGAGGGGGATATCCTTATCAGCTCCAATACCTCGGAGCTTGATGACAAGATCAAGGCCCAGAGAGAGTACATCGCTTCTATGCAGGAAGAGTATGATGACTCTATGGAACAGATGCGGGATACGGAAGCGAAAAACAAAGCGGACTACGAGTACAAGAAACAGATAGTCACAAATCTTGAAAACAGTGAGCCCGCGGAAACGGATGCGACTTATGCCGCATGGGCAAAGGATTATAAAACCTACGACGGACAGAGCAGATACGCTTCTATAGCTTATGACAGGATAGTGCTTCAGATAAAGGAAAAGGAAGAGCTCTTTAAACTTGACCTTGATTATCAAAATAGCCTTTTGAACGATCTTATCAGACAGCGAAATGAAAAAGAGCTTATAGCATCAAAGAGCGGTTTAGTCGTAGCTTTGGGATTTTGGAGTAACGGCTACTACACAGAGCCTTACGGAGCAGGAGACTATATCCGTAAAGATACTGCTGTAATGGCTCTCGGAGATCCGGATTCAAAGGTGTTTAAAACCTCTTATATCAATAAGGGCGAGATAAACAAGGCCGAAGATGTATATGCCGTAGTAAACGGAAAAAGATACGAAGTAACTTACGAGGAAATGTCCTCAGAGGAGTATAAGAGACTTTCCGAGAAGAACGGTAATGTTTTCAGCTCCTTTGTGATCGATGACCCCAACGGAGAGGTAAGTTACGGAGATTATGCAGTTATCGTTTTGGTTAATGCAAAGAGGGAAAACGTACTCAGTATTCCTGCGTCGTCCGTAGTAAACGATCCGGCCCTGGGCTCATACGTATACGTATTCCAGGATGATTCCTACAAGGAAAGATACATTAAGGTCGGTGCCAAGGAAGGTCAGTTCGTTGAGGTGCTTTCAGGACTTGAAGAAGGGGAGATGGTTAAGTCCGAATACAAGGAAAAGAGCGGAGTAAATGAGGATACCGTTAAGAAAGGCTCGATAAGCTACGCCTTTTCCGATGACGGTTATCTCCTCTATCCTACATCAGAGAGGATTGGAACCGGCGTAAGTCATGGAACGGTTTATCTGGATGAGGTGCTTGTTTCGAGATACCAGATGGTCGAAAAAGGAGATGTTATCGCCAGGGTTCATGTTGTTTCAGACAGCGTAGAGCTGCAGAGAGCGGAGAGAGAACTCCTTAGACTTAACGAAAAGCTTGATACTCTTATTAAAGACGGAGAAGAGGACAACAAATACGCTATTAAGGGCGTTAAGAAACAGATTTCCGACAAAGAAGAGTACATAAAGGAACTTAAAAAAGACGCATCGGTTAGCAAAATCGTCGCCACGAGCACAGGTATTGTTACCGAGGTTACAAATAAGGTTCCCGGAGATCTCTTATCGGGAAATGACAGCGTAGCCAGAGTGGCAAGCGGAGATTCCTGCTTTATTATGGTGGAAGACGAGGACGGAAAGCTTTCCTACGGAAATAAGGTTAGCGTCTCTTACTTAGACCCGAACGGTCAGAGCAAGTCCGTCGAAGGACAGGTTATGACAGCTAACGGTATGAGTATCAGCAAGTCGCTTTTCTCGGGATTTGCCGTTGTCAAGCTCCCCGTAGAAGCTATCGCCGAGATGGCCGGAAGCTCGAAAAATGCCGAAGGCTGGTGGAGCAGAGTAAGAGTTGATGTTAAAGCTAATATCCGTTCTATGGAAAATGTTCTTATCATCCCGAAAAAGGCAGTTACTGACGTTAACGGAACGCCTTACGTAACCGTTGTAGACGAAAACGGTTCTAAGCATATGACGAGCTTTATAGCCGGCGGATCCGACTCTTCAAACTATTGGGTGGTGGAAGGAATTACAGAAGGTACAAAGATATGTTGGGAATAATGTTACAGAAAATGTGGCACAAGAAATGGATGAATCTCAGCCTCCTTTTGGGATGCATCCTCCTTGTTGCGACCGCTATAAGCTTCCCACTTTACCAGGAAGCAGTTTACGACCGCATGCTGCAGGACGAATTTGATTACTACTTGGCTTCGACGGGAACATGGCCCACACAGATTTCCGTCCTCATCTCCTCAAAGAAGGACAGAGGCGGAAATACTATGAAATCCATGGAAGCCCTTATGCCGAAGCTTTACTCCGATTTAAGTGTTACGCCGAAGGAGACTGTTCTTTACTACTGTCTTACCAAGTATGGCGTACATTCGGAGTATATGAGAAATGATGCGGATGATCTATACGCAAGACTCGGTACCAAGAGCGGACTTAAAGATCACGCTAAGCTCATCTCGGGAGAGATGTATTCCGAGAGCGGTCTTACGGAGGACGGCGCCATCGAGGTTGTCATCAGCCAGGATTGCATGACCAAGCAGGGCTATCTTGTAGGAGAGACCATTGTCTTTGACGCTGCCAAGGACCATGACGGACACCCTTTAAGAGCTTATATTAAAGGTGTATTCGGAAAAGAGAATGAAAATGATTATTACTGGCAGGAAAAGAAGGGCGAGTTCGATGATGTATTCCTTATGAACACAGACCTGTTCATGAATATGTTCACCGGCGACAATGCCGATAAGTACACCATAGTCTGCAACTATACAGCTATGTTTGAGTATGAGGATATCAGTGCATCAAGCATTGAAAACCTTTCGGCATGGACAGAGTACTATGTTCACAGAAGCTCTTATAAAAACGTTATTTCAGATCCTCCCTACGTAGATGTTATTGCAAGCTACAACAATAAGCACTCAAGAATCTCTGCAACTCTTGTGATCCTGCAGATCCCCGTACTTATTATGCTTGCGGCATTCCTTTTAATGATCTCCGGACAGATGTACGAGATGGAGAGAAACGAGATATCCGTTATAAAGAGCCGTGGTTCTTCAAGAGCGCAGATTTTCAGACTCTATCTATATCAGGGACTGTTCCTTACAGGCCTCGGAGCCCTGATCGGTATTCCTTTCGGAATGCTTCTTGCAAAGCTCCTTGGCGCTACAAGAAACTTCCTTATATTTGACCTTTCGGAGACGCTGGCGGTACGTTTTACACCCATGGCGGCTATTTACGCGGGAGCAGCTATGCTTCTCGGACTTATCTGCCTTACAGTCCCTGCTATAAAGCACAGCCGCGTATCCATCGTAAATTTAAAGCAGCAGAAGGCTATGAAGAAAAAGGCCCTCTGGGAGAAGCTTTTTGTTGATGTTATCTGCATCGCCGTAGCGGGTTACGGATATTACAACTTCCGTAAAAACTCCGCTGATATGGCAGAGAGCGTACTTAACGGAAAGTCCCTGGATCCCCTGCTTTACCTTGCCTCATCTCTTATGATCATCGGACTGGGACTATTGTTTTTAAGACTTCAGCCCCTTGCTCTTAAGCTGATCTACACAATAGGCAAGAAGCGCTGGAAGCCTGCAAGCTTCGTTTCCTTTATGGAGAATGTAAAGAACGGACGCAAGCAGCAGCTTATAATGCTTTTCCTTATTATGACCGTATCTCTTGGTATGTACCATTCAACCGTAGCACGTACCATAGTTGAAAACGCTGTCGCAAATACGGAGTACAAGGACGGATGTGATCTTGTTATGAAGGAGGTCTGGACCGAGATCATCGATCAAAACGGTGCCAAGACAGGAGCATATATTGAGCCCGATGTGGGTAAATATTTATCTGCCCCCTTTATAGATAGCTATACTAAGGTATATAATATTACAGATGCCACCGTTTCAGCCGGAACAAGCGGTAAGCTTCCCGTGAATTTGCTCGGTATTCAAACAAAAGAATACGGACAGATCACATACGTTAAAAAGAAGCTTAACGGAAAGCATTATTATGAACTTTTAAATGAACTTGCGGTTGTGGAAAACGGAGTACTTGTTTCTTCCAATTTCCGCGATAAACTTGGATACAAGGTGGGAGATACCATCACCTATCTTAACTCAAGAAATAAATCCGCAAGCGGTGTCATCGTCGATTTCTTTGATTACTGGCCTGCTTTTTCATCAGAGGTTTCCGTAGTTCAGCCCGACGGTAAAGTGGCTGTGGAGAGCAATTACTTAGTTGTGGCTCATTACGAATATCTCCATGAAAAGTTAGGAGAGATGCCTTTTGAAATCTGGGCTTCGCAAAAAGAGGGAACAGGCACTAAGGACATCTTTGACTGGATCCAGACAAACGATGTAAGACTTACGAAATACATCAACAGAAATGTTGACCTTGAGGATGCGGCTACAGACCCTCTTCTTCAGGGAACCAACGGAGTCCTTACTATGGGATTTGTCGTAACATTGCTTCTTTGCGGAGTAGGTTACCTTATCTACTGGATAATGGCATTAAAGGAAAGAGAGCTTGTTTTCGGTGTACTCCGTGCATCTGGATTCCACAAGTCAGAGCTTTTCCATATGCTTATAAATGAGCAGATCTTTTGCGGTATTCTTTCAATACTTGCGGGATTCGGTATCGGTAAACTGACATCTTTCCTGTTCGTTCCTATTTTGCAGAAGGCCTACGCTTCAACATCACAGATCCTGCCGATGCAGCTTATCACAAACAGTGCTGATCTTGTCAGACTGATCGCTGTTATCGGAATGATGATGATCGTATGTCTTGCCGTTCTTACGGTAATGCTCCTTAGGATGAACGTAGCTAAGGCACTTAAGTTAGGAGAAGACTGATAATGGGGAACAACGTAATAGAAGTCGAAAACGTATCAAGAGCGTTTCCGGTACCCGGGGGAGAGTTTTGGGCTCTCAAAAAGATAAATGCACAGATTCCGGAGGGGTCCTTTGTTATACTTAAAGGACGCTCCGGTTCAGGTAAGACAACACTTCTTAACCTTATCTGTACTTTAGATAAACCTACTGAAGGTATCATCAAAATAGACGGAACCGATGTAGCGAAGCTTTCGGACCATGAAAAAGAAGATATGAGAAGAACAAAGATGGGATTTGTATTCCAGTCCGTATCTCTCATCCCTTCCCTCAACGCATTCCAGAACGTAGAGTTTTCGATGCGAATGGCCGGCATCGCTCCCGGAAAAGAAAGAGACAAGAGAGTAGAAGAGTGCCTTAAGCTTGTAGGCCTCGGAAACAGACTTACTCATATGCCTGCAGAGATGTCCGGTGGTGAGCAGCAAAGAGTTGCCATTGCCCGCGCTCTTGCCCACAAGCCTAAGCTTATCCTTGCCGACGAGCCTACCGCAGAGCTTGACAGCGCTATGGCTGCCAGAGTTGCGCAGCTTTTCGCCGACATGAGTAAGAAAGAAGGTATCTCGATCCTTATGACCACACATGACGTGGGACTTATGGGTGCGGCAGACTTTTTGATTGAGCTTGAAAATGGAGAACGTATCGATGGCAGAAACAATGATTAAGGCTGACAACCTTGTAAAGATTTATAAAACAAAGGAAACGGAAGTACTCGCCCTCCAGGGACTCGATCTTACGGTCGAGGAGGGGGAACTTACCGCTATAATCGGTAACAGCGGAAGCGGTAAATCCACATTCCTTAATATGATCGGCGGACTTGACCGCCCCAGCGCAGGTTCTCTTTTTGTAGCGGGAAGCAACCTTTTTACTATGACAGAGAAAGAGCTTGTACTCTATAAGAGAGATACCGTCGGATTTGTCTGGCAGAACAACGGAAGAAATATGCTTCCCTTCCTTTCCGCAATTGAAAATGTTATGCTTCCTATGAGCCTTTCTTCAACGAAGAAAAAGCATGACAAGGCTATTGAGCTTCTTGAACTTGTGGGAATGGTCCATAAAAAAGGCAGCAGAATGAATATGCTTTCCGGCGGTGAACAGCAAAGGATCGCTATCGCCATAGCCCTTGCGAATTCACCAAAGCTTCTTCTTGCGGACGAGCCTACCGGAAGCGTAGATACAAAGACGGCAAATTACATCTTTGATGTATTTACGGAGCTTAACAGACGAGGACAGACCATCCTTATCGTTACTCACGATACCGCCCTTTCAAAGAAGGTTAAGCGTGTTGTAGCCATAAGAGACGGAAAGATAAGCTCCGAGCGTGTACTTAAAGAGGCGTACGCAGACAGACTTAAAGAGAGCGATATCGACTGGAGAAGCGAAGACACCCAGGACGAGTATGCTGTACTCGACAGAGTTGGCAGACTGCAGCTTCCTCAGGAGATGGTTGCAGGCCTCGGCCTTGATGACAACAAAGTCAAAGTATTTGTTAAAGACGGTCAGATAGTAATATCAAAACCGGAATAAGTATTCCGCATATGTAGCGCAATTGCTCTAAATCCAAACATGTGCGGCCTAAGGGGTGCAAATGGAAAAGAAAGTCAGATTTCATCTGCCCGGACTTAGATATAATTACCCTCTTAATATGTTTTGGCTGAGTATGCTAAAGCAGTATCCTCAGTATTTCAGAGAGGGCGTCGAGATAGGCTCCTGCTTCGGAGAATTCCCTATGTCCCTTTGGACAGGGGGAAGATACGTAAGCGGAGACCAGTGCGACGCAGGTTATATCAAGGCCGTTATCAAGAATCTTAACGATCAGGGAGTTCCGGTACGTTTTACCTATACCAACCCCGAGATTACTAAAGAGGATCTTGACGATCCATATTGCAATTTCTGTATGGAATGCGCAAACAACGGCAAAAACGAAGTTATAATCTTTTCGCCGGTACTTGAGGAGTATCTCAGAAAGAAATATCCGAACTTTGCCTATAACAGCTCCACCTGTAAAGAGATCAGAGATCTTGATGCACTAAACGCGGAGATTGCGAAGGATTATAAGTACGTTGTCCTTGATTACAATTTCAACAACAGATGGGATATTTTAGAGAAGGTAGAGCATCCCGAAAAGCTTGAAATCCTCGTAAATGCTCTTTGCATACCGGATTGCCCGAGAAGAGGAGAGCATTATATAAACCAGGCAAGGAACGAGAGAATCGCGATCAAGAACCGATCCCTTCCTCCCGAAAAGCGTATTCCTACTATCCCCTGGCACTGCGAGTACGGAGACAAAAACAATCTCCACACGATACAGGATTACAGAACCTTTGTTAAGCCTGAGGATATCTGGGAGAAATACGTTCCCGCAGGAATAAACAACTTCAAGATCGAGGGAAGAACGGCCAATCTCTTCTCGCTGATCGATACATATTGTTTCTTTATGCTTAAGCCTGAGCACGCCGGAGAAGCCAGATTGCTGCTCCTTAATAATCTGACTCACGCGGGTATCATCACCGTAAATAAACCCCGCCCCGGCCGTTGGCCTTAGAGGTGTGATATATGTCTAAATATGTTTACTGGCATTTGCCCGGTTTTTGTGTTTTTAAAGGTCTTAATACTACTGTAATCGACCTTATGAAAGAGTATCCAAACTGCTTTCATGAGGGCTACCGAATAGGCAGCGTTTACGGCAGCTTCCCCGGAGCTATATGGAATGGCGGCCGTACTATCCTGGGATTTACATCAAAAAACGATGTCCAAAGGATAATAAAGCATTATAATTCAAAAAATGTCCCCGTAAGATTTACCTGGACAAACTCCCTTATCGAAGAGAAGCATCTTACAGATACGCTCTGCAATCTGATAATGAGAGAGGCCGATAACGGTCAAAACCAGGTCCTTGTTAATACGCAGATACTTGAGGATTATCTCAGGGAGAAGTATCCGAATTTTAAGTTTATCTCATCAACCACAAAGCGTATTACAGATCCCGAAAAGCTGAAAGAAGAGCTCGATAAGGATTACTTTATGGTTGTGCTTGATTACGATCTAAACCATGACGAGAATGTCCTTAAGAGTCTTGAACCTGTAGCGGACAGAGTCGAGATTTTGGTTGACGAGATCTGTTTCCCGGGATGCCCCAAGAGATTGGCCCACTACCGCGACGAGTCTCAAAAGCAGCTCGAGTACGAGATAGCGGCGCCCTTTGAATGCCCCAACAAGCAGCAGACAAAGAGCTTTTCCGATTGTATGGCCCGCCCGGCTTTTATCTCAAATACCGAAATAAAAAGCTATATAGACAGAGGATTTGAAAACTTTAAGCTTGTCGGAAGGGGACTTCCCCAGAGTCTTGTTATCGATTCCTACGTATACTATCTTGCAAAGCCCGATAAACAGGACTTTATTAGGGAACAGATTGCAAAAAGGCTATCTCAGCTACAGGCGCAGTCACAGGCTGCAAAAAGAAGATAAGAATTAAAACAGAGTGCTTATACGGCATTCTGTTTTTTTGCGCAAAATTTGAGAAGTATGACTAAAAACAGATATTGTTTTATTAGTAAAGGGACATGTTAGAGAATAAAATAAAAATTGGAAGAAAATGTTTTAAACCGGAGGAATTTTGTATGAGAATAGGCTCATGCGTAAAAATAATCTTGGAAGAAGAGGCTTTTTCAGGCGTTAAAAAGATTGCCGGAAAGGTTTCAAAGGACTTTGAAGCGGTTACCGGAAAGGCCGCAGATATCGCTGATATATCCGCTATAGGTGCAAAGGACGGATCCGCGTTTGTTTTGGTCTGCACCTTGGAAAAGAGCCCTGTACTTGATAAGCTTATAGGTGAGGGAGCGTTTGACGCTTCAAAGATAAAGGATAAGTGGGAAGTATACTCTTTCGGAAAGATTACTATAGAAGGAGAGGAAGTACTTCTTATCGCAGGAAGCGACAAGAGAGGAACAATCTACGGTATGTTCCATCTTTCGGAACTGCTTGGAGTAAGCCCCTGGTACTGGTTTGCCGATGTTACTCCCGCTAAAAAGGACTATATCGAGATCGGGGACGGAGACTGCTTCGTATCAAAGGAACCGTCGGTTAGATACAGAGGACTGTTTATAAACGACGAGTGGCCCGCTTTCGGAAACTGGACCTTTGAGCATTTCGGCGGCTTTACAACAGAGATGTACGATCACGTATTTGAACTGCTCCTCAGACTTAAGGGAAACTATCTCTGGCCCGCAATGTGGACTTCAAACTTTTCTCTTGACGGCCCCGGACTTTCAAACGCGGAGCTTGCCGATGAGTACGGAGTTGTAATGAGTAACTCCCACCACGAGCCCTGCCTTCGCCACAGCGAGGAGTGGGATAAGGTAAAGGGAGATGATACTCCTTACGGAACAGCCTGGAACTTTGACAAGAACAAGGCCGGCCTTACCAATTACTGGAGAGACGGACTAAAAAGAAACGGAAAGTTCGAAAATATTATAACCATGGGTATGCGCGGAGAAAGAGACAGCGAAGTTTTAGGCACTACCGCAACCCTTAAGGATAATATCGATTATCTTAAAGAAGTAATCACTACGCAAAACGCTCTTATAAAAGAGACTATTTCCGAGGACCTGGATAAGACAAAGCGCATGCTTGCCATCTACAAGGAAGTTGAGAAGTATTTCCACGGAGATGAGACCGCCGAAGGCTTAAAGACCTGGGACGGACTTGACGGTATTACATGTATGCTTTGCGAGGACAACTTCGGAAACTTACGCACTCTCCCCGAAGAGGGACAAAGGGACCGTAAGGGCGGATGGGGTATGTATTACCACTTCGATTATCACGGAGACCCCATCAGCTACGAGTGGATAAACTCTACTCATATAGCCCGTACCTGCGAGCAGATGAGCCAGGCTTACGAATACGGAGTAAGAGAGATCTGGATCGTCAATGTAGGAGACCTTAAGCCACAGGAATTCCCTCTTTCCTATTTCCTCGATCTTGCTTACGACATCGATAAATGGGGAACTGCTAACCCTGATGCAGTAAGCGAGTATACGAAGAAATTCGTAGAAATGCAGTTTGGCGCTTTATCCGAAGAGGACAAGGCTCTTACCGGAAAGCTCCTTGAAAACTACACGAGACTCAGCTATATCAGAAAGCCCGAGGCTCTCGGAAGCGAGACTTACCATCCTGCCAATTACAGGGAATCCGAGATCCTTATTTCCAAGGCCGAGGAGCTTAGTGCTCTTGCGGAGAAGATGGATGAAAAGCTAAAGGGAAACGATCTTTATGATGCATATTTCCAGCTTGTCACCTTCCCTGTAAAGGCATATTGCAATCTTTTAAAGATGCAGCTTTTTGCGGGAAAGAACCATTTATACGCTTCTCAGGGAGCGGTAAGAGCAAACGCTCTTGCAGGGAAGGTAAAAGAGTGCATTGATTTAGACAGGGAACTTACTAAGAAGTATCATAGTCTTAATGGCGGAAAGTGGAACGGACTTGCCCTTTCGGAGCATGTTGGCTTCAGACACTGGAACGACGAAGAGTGCGCTTATCCTGTAATGGCAACTATAGAGCCCGCGAACAAGCCGAGGATGATAGTAAGCGTTTCAAACAGCTCTATAGCTACTCAGGGCGGTGACTGGACAAGACAGAGACTCATCATCGACGATTTCGTAAGACCTGAAGTTAACGAGAGCCGTATCGTTATAAAGAACGGCGCATTAAAAGAGTTTGATTTTGCTTTGGAAAATCTCCCCGAGTTTATTACGGCGGAAAAAATGTCCGGAACCGTTGGTTATAAGGATGAAGGAAACGAAAGCAGCGAGACTTCTGTACGCCTTATACTTGACAGGGACGCTCTTAAAAAGGCTTTGGAGGGCAAGGACGAACTTATTAAAACCATTACAGTCCGCACAAAGTTCTCCCATGTTGATATAGACCTTGTATTTTCATCAAATACCGATGAAAGAAAAGTACCTGTTCTTTCCGGGGAAGTTCTTAAAAAGGAGATGCGTTTTAATCCCGGAGCCGGCGCATCCGTTTCAAATGAGCTCGGACTTGTATTTGAGATGAAGGATGCAAACCTCGTAGCCGCAGAAGGCGGAGAATATCGCCTGCTTAAGGGCCTTGGAAAGTATGACAGCGGACTTAAGGCTTTCCCTGTTACAAAGTCGTTTAAGCCGGGAACTGACGCTCCTTATGCGGAGTTTAAGTTTGATTCTGAGAATGAAGAGGATTACGAGTTTACCATTATCACAGCACCCAACAACCCGGTGGTTAAGGGTAATGAGATGTCTGTAGGCGTATCTCTCGGAGGAGAAATCCGCGAAGTAGCTACTGTAACCAAGGGTTATGACGGCGGCGAGAGAAGCTGCGCTATGTGGGCAGCGGGAGTTCTTAATCAGGAGCATAGAACAAGCTTTGAACTTAAGGCTTCAAAGGGAGAAAACACCTTAAGAATCTACGCAAAAGATCCCGGTGTTACCCTTGAGCGCGTACTTATAAGGCAGTCCGGAACAAAATGGGCTGACGGATATATCGGAATTACTCCCGATTGGATCAAAGAATAGGAGAAATAGCCAATGGATATGACAAAAAATGAAAGCCTTAATGAGAGCTTCCGCCAAAAGGCTAAGGAACTTGTCGCTCAGATGACTTTAGACGAGAAAGTCAGTCAGACAACGAACTGGGCAAAGGCTGTGGACAGACTCGGCATCAAGGCGTACAACTGGTGGAACGAAGCGCTTCACGGCGTTGCAAGGGCCGGCGTCGCAACAGTCTTCCCTCAGGCGATAACAAGTGCGGGAAGCTTCGACGAAGACCTTCTTGAGAAAATTGCTGACGTGATCTCCACAGAAGGCAGAGCAAAATACAATGAGCAGCAAAAGTACGATGACACGGATATTTATAAAGGACTTACCTTCTGGTCACCCAATATAAATATATTCCGCGACCCCAGATGGGGAAGAGGACATGAGACCTTCGGAGAGGATCCTTATCTTACTTCCAGACTTGGAGCGAGATTCGTAGAGGGTATCCAGGGACATGACGAGAAGTATATGAAGGCAGCGGCATGTGCAAAGCACTTTGCGGTTCACTCCGGTCCCGAAGATATCAGACACAGCTTTAACGCTGTGGTAAGCGACATCGACCTCTGGGAGACTTATCTTCCCGCGTTCAAAGTACTTGTAGAGGATGCAAAGGTTGAAGCGGTTATGGGTGCTTACAACAGAACCAATGGTGAAGCTTGCTGCGCAAGTAAGACCCTGCTTCTTGATATACTTCGCGATATGTGGAACTTTAAGGGACATGTTACCAGCGACTGCTGGGCACTTAAGGATCTTAACGAAGGCCACGGACTTACAAAGGATCTTGAAGAGTCAGCGGCACTTGCTGCAAACAATGGCTGTGATGTCAACTGCGGAAACTGTTTCGAGCTTTTAAATCTTGCCATTAAAGACGGTAAGGTTTCCGAGGAAAGACTTGATGAGATGGTTGTTAATCTCTTTACTACCCGTATGAAGCTGGGGCTTCTCGGAGAGGTTAATGACAATCCTTACGACAAGATAGATTACCTTTCGGTCGATACTGATGAGAACAAAAAGTTCAATCAGGAGGTTGCCCTTCAGAGTATGACTCTTTTAGAGAACAGAAACGGTGCGCTTCCTCTTGATATTACCAAGATAGGGACCTTAGGTGTCATCGGACCCAACGCAAACTCCAGACGCGCTCTTGTTGGAAACTATGAGGGAACATCTTCCGAGTATATTACCGTTCTCGAAGGTATCAAGAGATATATTGATAAGTATGCTGCACATAACGCAGTAGAAAAGCCCAGAGTCCTTTATTCCGAAGGATGTCATCTCTACAAGGACAGAGTTGAGAATCTCGGTATCCCCAATGACCGTATGAGCGAGGTTAAGACTATCTGCAATTATTCTGATGTTGTTATCGTGGTCGTAGGTCTTGACGCTACTCTTGAAGGAGAAGAGGGAGATACCGGAAACCAGTACGGATCCGGAGACAAGAGAGATCTTAAGCTTCCCGGAAATCAGCAGCTTATCGTTGATACCTGTATAGAGAGCGGAAAGCCCGTTATCATCGTCCTTATGTCAGGAAGCGCTATGCAGATGCAGGGAGCAGAGGAAAAGTGCGCGGCTTATCTCTATGCCGGATATCCCGGAGCTCAGGGCGGAGCTGCCGTTGCAAAGATCCTCTTTGGTGAGAAGAGTCCCGAAGGTAAGCTTCCCATCACTTTCTATCATGAAGTAGATGAGCTTCCCGAGTTTACAAACTATGCTATGAAGGGCAGAACTTACAGATATATGGAGCAGGAAGCTCTTTATCCTTTCGGATACGGACTTTCATACTCGCCGGTGGAGATGACCAACGCGAGAGTGACACCGGATGAGAGCAAAGGCTGCAGGAGTCTTAAGGTGACTGCAGACCTTACGAACCTGGGCAAGTATGAGACAGCAGAGACACTTCAGGTGTATGTATCCGTACATCGTGACGGTGCTCCGAAGTGGCAGCTCAAGGGATTAAAGAAGGTAAGACTTCTGCCGGGAGAGCTTAAGCATGTTGAGACTGAACTGCCATGGGAGGCGCTTGGGCTTCATCTCGGAAAGAACGAAGTGACGGTAGAAGGTGAGGTAACGGTTTATGTGGGAACGCATCAGCCGGATTCGCGCAGCGCGGCTCTTACAGGTACCGAGCCGGAGAAGTTTGAAATAACTGTTAATGACGGAAAAATGACACTGATGATTTAGACAATTTGTCCAAATCTAAACATTGTTTTTTTATATGTGGTTTTCCGGTTTTGCGTTGACATGAATACTGGCAGGGTGCAATAATGTCAACACGGAAAACCACGAAGCAAGGCGGCTGATCTCACACTCTGACGAAAGGAGGTAAGAATCCATTCGAAAGGAGGTGAGGCTAATGGAAGTAATCGGAATTATCCTTCGGGGACTTTCGGTTCTCCTGTCTTTGATTAAACTTGTGTATGATATACATAGGGATAAAAAAGAAGCCGCCACTGACAGCAACAGTGACGGCGGTGCTACTAAGTAGCATTATCCAAACTTAATTGAGGTCAGCCGCTTTCGTGGCTTTTCCTTTAATTAGAATATATCATAAAGAAACGATAAATTCAAGAATACTCAAATAATAAAAGAATAAACGAAAAGGAGAATTAAATGCTGTACGTAGGAATTGATTTAGGAACAAGCGCAGTAAAATTACTTCTCATGGACGAAAAGGGATCCATCAAGAAGATCGTATCAAAGGAATATCCTTTATACTTCCCCAATCCCGGCTGGTCGGAGCAAAAACCCGAGGACTGGTATGAGCAGTCAATCGCCGGATTAAAGGAACTCTTAGATGGACAGGACAAGAGCCAGGTAGCCGGAATCAGCTTTGGCGGACAGATGCATGGCCTTGTTATCCTTGATGAGAACGATAACGTTATCCGTCCCGCAATCCTTTGGAATGACGGAAGAACCCAGAAACAGGTAGACTACCTCAATAACGAGATCGGAAAGGCAACCCTTTCAAAGTACACTGCAAACATCGCATTTGCGGGATTTACCGCTCCCAAGATCCTCTGGGTCAAGGAAAACGAGCCCGAGAACTTTAAAAAGATTAAGAAGATAATGCTTCCCAAGGATTATCTTGCATATAAGCTCACAGATACCTTCTGCACCGATTATTCAGATGCTTCGGGAATGCTTCTTCTCGATGTTGAAAATCATAAGTGGTCAAAGGAAATGTGCGATATCTGCGGAATCACAGAAGATATGCTTCCCACTATTTACCAGAGCTATGAAAAAGTGGGAGAGCTTAACCACGAGCTCGCTATGGAACTTGGTCTTAAGGATGGCGTTGTTGTGGCAGCAGGCGCAGGAGACAATGCGGCAGCAGCTGTAGGAACAGGAACCGTTGGTGACGGAGCATGCAACATCTCTCTCGGAACAAGCGGAACACTCTTTATCTCTTCAAATAAGTTTGGAGTAGACTCAAACAATGCGCTCCACTCATTTGACCATGCTGATGGCAAATTCCACCTTATGGGATGCATGCTTTCAGCAGCTTCCTGCAACAAGTGGTGGATGGATGAGATCATCGGAACCAAGGAGTACGGAAAAGAGCAGGAGCCTATTACCGACGATAAGCTTGGAAATAACCATGTTTACTTCCTTCCTTACCTTATGGGCGAGAGATCACCTCACAACAACCCCAATGCAAGAGGAACCTTTATCGGACTTACTATGGACAATACCCGCGCCGATATGACTCAGGCAGTACTTGAAGGCGTTGCATTTGCTCTTCGCGATTCAATGGAAGTGGCAAGAAGCCTCGGAATTGCTCCCGAGAGAACAAAGATCTGCGGCGGCGGAGCTAAGAGCCCTCTCTGGCAGAAGATGATGGCGAATATCATGAACATGAAGGTTGATATCCTTGAGGTTGAGGAAGGACCTTCCTTAGGCGGCGCTATGCTTGCAGCCGTTGCCTGCGGAGAGTACGCTTCCGTAGAAGAGGCTGCAAAGGCTATCGTTAAGGTTAAAAAGACCGTTGAGCCGGATCCGGAAATCGCTGCAAGATATGAAGCTAAGTATCAGGTATTCAAGCAGATTTATCCTGCTTGCAAGAATGTTTACGACGCAATTGCAAATAATTAAACGTTAAGGTTATGTTAAGGTTTGCCTGTTTTAAAGGAAAGGTTCGCATTTTATAATCGTCTCATAAGATAAGTCATGCAAAAAAACAAAGCATGAAAACAGTTCATTCTTTATATATGACAAAGAGAGAGGAGCCTATTATGTGGACCAGAAGAGAACTTAAAGACAGAGCAAAAGTTACATTTAAGAAAACCTATTGGAAGCATGTACTTGTATCAATCGTACTTGCAATGGTGGTAGGAACGGCCGGAGGAGTAAGCTCGGGAATTTCTTCATCGATAAGCAATGTGGGAAATGTTATCGGACATGGTGTGGGATCGTCAAGTTTTGATGAGGATGATCTCGAAGATCTTGATGATTTTGCAAACAGCCTTAATATAGAGGGCGTTGACAGTTTCGAGGATCTTAAGAAATATAACAGCGATAAGGATACTGATGAAGGAAAAGACATAGACTTTTCTCTGGATCCCGAGAGCGGAGAGTTTACCATTGACGGTAAGACCTACACTATCGACAAGCCCACCAGAGCAGCTGCCATCGGAGCAGCAGTGGGAGTTGCCGCAGCGGTAATCATTGCAATTATGTTCATAGGACTTATCCTGAGCCTCTTCGGAATTGCGGTTGATATCTTCGTTTACAACCCTATCGAGTACGGCTGCCAGAAGTTCTTCAAAAGATCGATGGATGAGAACCAGAGCCTTGGAGTAATGTTTAACGGATTCAAGGACGGTTACAAGAATATCGTTAAGGTAATGTTCTTCAGAGACCTCTTCGTATTCCTTTGGAGCCTTCTGTTTATCATCCCCGGTATCGTAAAGGGATATGCTTACCGCCTTGTACCTTACATCCTTTCCGAGAATCCTTCTATGAGCAAGGATGAGGCACTTAAGGAGAGCAACAGACTTATGATGGGCAACAAGTGGAAGGCGTTCGTACTTGACCTTTCATTTATCGGATGGAACATCCTTTGTCTCCTTACCTGGGGCGTACTTGATATATTCTATGTCGGACCCTACAGAAACGCTACTTATGCAGCTTTCTACGAAGCAGTTAAAGCTGAGAAAAATGAAGCAGAGCTTCCTACAGTTTAATTAAAAGGTGATACAAATGTCCTATAAAATTTTGATAGCCGATGATGAAGCGGAAATTAGAAGTCTTATAAGACTTTACCTTGAAAATGAAAGCTATGAAGTCCTCGAGGCCGGAAACGGTCTCGAGGCTTTGGCTCTCTTTAACAAAGAACATCCGGATATGTGCATACTGGATATTATGATGCCGGAGATGGACGGATACGGTGTTCTTAAAAAGATAAGAGAGACCAGCAACATACCGGTACTGATCCTCTCCGCAAAGGATGAGTACTCCGAAAAGATACTGGGCCTTAATCTCGGGGCGGACGATTATATCGCAAAGCCCTTTAATCCACTTGAAATAGCGGCAAGAGTTGCCTCTCAGATGAGGCGTTATTATAAGCTGGGATCGGGAGAGAGTAAACAGCCCACAACTGTAACCTTTGGTGATCTTACTCTTGACTGTGACGGATGCACTCTTATAAGGGACGGGGAAAAGATCGAGCTTACAACCGTTGAGTTTAAGATCATGGAGCTTTTTATGGGGCATCCGGGAAAGGTCTTTACAAAGCAGCAGATCTACGAACATGCCTGGGGTGAGGACTATATCATCGCGGACAACAATATAATGGTCTCTATCAGTAAGCTTAGGACTAAGCTTTCCGATGACCCTTCAAAATACATAAAGACGCTTCGCGGATTGGGGTATAAGCTTGGATAAGATCAGAGAACTAAGGACCTTTATCGTCAAAAACTTCATAATAGTTCTTCTCCTGGTGGCCTTTACGGAGTCCGCTCTTGTACTTGTCTTTAATAATGTTGTTTTCCCAAAGATAACTCCGCTTATATTTAAGGAAGGTACAAATGTTGAGTACGATGTGATCACGGTGATTGTATTTGCATTTTATATCATTGTACGTTTGATATTGCTTTTTATCTCAAGATACGTTCCTATTGGCCTCGGAAATATAGATGAGAAGGTGATAAACAGTTTTATCCTCTTTGACGGAAACAGTCTTGTTGAAAAATATGAAGCCATTAATCCATGGGTCAGAGTACTGATGTTTATCTGTATTATCCTTATGATCGTGGTGCTCTTTTTTCCGATACTTTTGGCAGGGTCCGTATTTACCGCAAGACTGATGGCGAGATTTGCGGCCCTTGAGGAAGAAGAGAAAAAGAAAAACCTTCTCTACGAGAAAAAAAGGAGTCTGCTCCTTTCGGATATTGCCCATGACCTTCGTACTCCCATAACGACCATCTACGGGTATTCGAGGGCAATACTTGACGATAAGGTGGAAGACGAAAAAAGGGATGAATACTTAAATCTTATCTGTATGAAGGCGGGTAAGGTCGATGAACTGGTTAATCTCTTGTTTGATTATGTAAAGATTGACAGCGAAGGCTTTAAGCTCCATAAAGAAAGAATAGATATTTCCGAACTTGTAAGGCAGGCCGGTGCTTTTCTCTATCAGGATATCTGTGATGCGGGGATGGAACTTATCCCCGAGATACCGGAAGAGGAGATTTATATAGACGCAGATAAGGTTCAGCTATCGAGAGTAATAGTTAATCTTCTTAATAACAGCATAAAGCATAATCCCGAAGGAACGAAGATCGGACTTTTCCTTTATAAAGAGGATCAAAAGATAAGGATCATTGTTTCGGACAGCGGCCCCCTTATACCGGAGTCTATCGCCCCGAATATATTCGATCCTTTTAAAACGGGAGATGAATCGAGAAAAAGCTCCGGGGGAACGGGTCTTGGACTTTCCATCGCCAGAAAGATCACAAGACTTCACGGCATGGATATCAGGCTTTTACAGGGAAGCAATGCGCCGGAAAGAATAAAAAGCGCCGGATTTACGAAGTGCTTTATGATCAGATAGCAAGAACAGAATCCTCAAATAGCAATATTTGGGAACTTTAACTTACGCAATTTTTGGGTATATTTTTATATTAAATAAAGTAAAATAGTATTTGGGTGGATTATATTTTTCGCCTAAATACTATTTTTTTGTGAGGTAAGACTATGAATATTTTAAAGGTTACCGATCCTGAGTTTAGAAAATACGGCAGGGTCATTAAAAATGTCGATCTTAAGCCTCTTATCGAAGCAATGGCAAACACACCTTGCCCCGATACTTGCGTATATGTGGCCGGTGACCCCGCTCTGGAGGCAGTTTCCACAGCTAAGGATCTTCAGAGAGTATACTACGGAGAGCTCCCTATTCAGGTAGGCTACTGCAACGGACACAATCAGAAGCTCAACGCTGTTGAGTACCACAGATGCTCAGAGCTTAACATTGCTCAGACAGACGCTATTTTGATCGTTGGTATGCAGCAGGATATCGAGGATGATTTTACATATGATACATCCAAGATGGAAGCCTTCTTACTTCCTGCCGGATGCGGCGTAGAGATCTACGGAACTACTCTTCACTACGCTCCCTGCGGAGTAGACGGAAACGGCTTTAGAGTTACCATCGTACTTCCTTACGGAACAAACCACGATCTTAAGGAAGCACATGCCGAGAAGAATCCTAATGTCTGCGACAACGAGGACAGACTTCTTGCAGCCAACAACAAGTGGCTCATCGCTCATAAGGATGGCGGACAGGCCGAGGGAAGCTTCCTTGGACTTAAGGGAGAGAACCTTTCCGTATAAAGAGTTTATAGAAAATAAATATTTTATCGAAATATTTTGGTAGTAATTAAATTTTTAAAGTATATACTATTTAACACAACTATGTATGGAGGAAATAACATCATGATGACAAACATTCCTAATGTGAAACTCGGAATCATCGCGGTTAGCCGTGACTGTTTCCCTATCGCGCTTTCAACACAGCGCAGAAAGAACATCGTTTCCAAGTATGGTGACGATATCTACGAGTGCCAGATCACTGTAGAGAACGAGCTTGATATGCTTAAGGCTGTTGAGGATGTAAAGAAGGCTGAGTGTAATGCTCTTGTAGTATTCCTTGGAAACTTCGGTCCCGAGACTCCCGAAACCCTTATCGCAAAGAACTTCGACGGACCTTGCATGTTCGTTGCAGCAGCAGAAGGTGACGGAGACGTTATCAACGGACGTGGAGACGCTTATTGCGGAATGCTCAACGCTTCTTACAACCTTGGTATGAGACATCTCGAGGCTTATATCCCCGAGTATCCTGTCGGAACAGCTGATGACATCGTTAAGATGATCAAGGACTTCGTTCCCGTAGCAAGAGCCGTGATCGGTGTTAAGAACCTTAAGATCATTACCTTCGGTCCCAGACCTCAGGACTTCTTCGCTTGTAACGCTCCCATCAAGGGACTTTACGAGATCGGCGTAGAGATCGAAGAGAACTCAGAGCTTGACCTTCTTGTTTCTTACAGAAAGCATAAGAACGATCCCCGTATTCCCGATGTTTGTGCAGATATGGCTAAGGAAATGGGCGAAGGAAAGTACTACAAAGAGCTCAATGAGAGAATGGCTCAGTTCGAGCTTACTCTTCTTGACTGGGCAGAAGAGCACAAGGGCGCTCGTCAGTTTGTAGCATTCGCTGACAAGTGCTGGCCTGCATTCCCTGAAGAGTTCGGTTTCGAGCCTTGCTATGTAAACAGCCGTCTTGTTTCAAGAGGAATTCCTGTAGCATGTGAAGTTGACATTTACGGTGCTCTTTCAGAGTACATCGGAATGTGCGTATCTGCAGATACCGTTACTCTTCTTGACATCAACAACTCTGTTCCGCAGTACATCTTCGACGAGGACATCAAGGGCAAGTACAGCCAGTACACCCTTACCGATACATTCATGGGATTCCACTGCGGAAATACTCCCGAGTGCAAGCTTTGCTCAGACAGAGCCGTTAAGTATCAGCTCATCCAGCACAGACTTCTCGAGCCCGAAGGAAGCGAACCCGACTTCACAAGAGGTACTCTTGAGGGAGATCTTGCTGCATCAGATATTACCTTCTATCGTCTCCAGTGCGATTCACAGGGCAACCTTCGTTCCTACATTGCACAGGGCGAGATCTTAGACGTACCTACAAGATCATTCGGTGGTATCGGAATCTTCGCTATTCCCGAGATGGGACGTTTCTATCGTCACGTACTCGTTCAGAAGGGATATCCTCACCACGGAGCAGTTGCTTTCGCACACGTAGGAAAGTACCTCTTCGAAGTATTCAAGTTCCTTGGAATTAAGGATATTGCATACAACCAGCCTAAGAGCCTTCCTTATCCTACTGAGAACCCTTTTGCATAAGGAAACTGTTTTCTGAAAAATAGTTTATAAAAATTTAAGAATATGAAAACAGGAAACTGATTTTCAGATTCAAATGTAAAGCCCTTGGTTTACTGCTATCCGGCGGAAACCAAGGGCTTTTTGCGCATGAAAAGCCCGTAAACACGGCTTTTTTTGGCTATTATTCACAGTTCTTTTGCCGATATATGTGTTATAATCCGAGTTATGTTTACCGAATAAATAGTTTTAAAGGATGGAAACTGTCAACATAGATCTTGTTTAGAGAATTGTTATTTGAGTTTAAAAGTAAGGCTAAAAGAATATCATCTGAGCGCTCATGATAACAAATGGAGTTGGATTGTGAGTTTTATCAAAAACACTTTTTCATTTTTCCCCAATAGTAATGACAAATTAAAGAAAAAAAACAGTTTAGGGCTTACAAGAAGAATAACCGCTATCGGTATGTCTATACTTGTAGGCTTTACCGGTATTGATATTCCTGCCTTGGCAGACGGAAGCGAAGGCGGTGACAATATCGAAAACCTGGGCAGCGAAGGCCAGGGAGAAACCCAGGGCGGCGCGGGCCAGGGAGAAGTCCAGGGAGGCGCAGAAAAAACAGCCGTTGCAGTTCCTGTTTTGACCGGATGGAGCGACGGAACCGTTGCAAACTGGGAACTTGTCGATAACTGTAACTATAATGTTTTCCTCTACAGAGAAGGAGAGCAGGAAGCTATCTCTTCGGCTGCGGATGTAACCGTTGGAAGCTATGATTTTTCCGAAAGCTTTTTATCTGCCGGAAAGTATACCTATAAGGTTCAGGCGGTTCCTACGAATGCTATTTCAGAGACAAGTAAGGAATCTGATCTAAGCTCCGAAGCAGGCTACTCTTATGCGGTAAGTGTTTCGATATCCCGGGGAGAGCATATAACTTCAGTTTCTCCCGAAAGTACTCTTCTTATAGCCGGAAAGAACGGAAGAAATTCCGTAAGTATAAGTGCAGAGGCAGATACTGAGGGAGGCTGGGTATTTGACTCATGGAGCTCTCTGCCTGAAGGAATGACTCTTTCAAACGGCGCAGAAAGCAGAGAAAATACTCTTTCGATAGATGACTCATACAGCGGAGAACTCTCCGTATCCTTAACAGCAACAGGCAAGGAAGATCCTACGCCTGTTATTCCTGCTTGGGAGGTTTATCCTTCTTCGAACGTAAACCTTACCTACAGTGCAGAGGCGCAGGTAATTAACGCATGTTTAGATGTTCCCGAAGAAAACGTAACTTATAAGTGGTTTAAAAAGACAGGGGATGAGTTTACTCTTATTACCGGATCATCCGGAAGTCGGTTGTCTGTAAGAGATGTGGCTGACTCGGGAGTATACAAGGTTTCGGCTGATTATACAATTACTAAGAAAACCGGAACCGTTATAAACGGAACTCTCGAGGGAGAGCCCTTTAACGTGAATATTGCTAAGGCGCCCCTATCCGTAAAGGCAGATACCGTTAACGTAACATATTTAGAAGATGGCCCCGGATCCTTTACCTTTAAGTATTACGGGCTTTTGGGAGATGATGGGGATAGCGCCGGAGATGCTGCTCCCTCGGAGAGCGCAAAGATTACTTCTGCCGGAAGCTTTACCTGCAGCTACGCTTCGGGAGATAATGCCGGAAACTATTGGATCGTGCAAGACCCTAATGGCGGAGCATTTAGCAGCGACAATTACGAGATAACGGTTGATGAAACCGGGATTTTAAATGTAGCTCCTAAGGCAGCCGGAGAGGGTACTAATGTCAG